>CAYOOC010000012.1:47402-51081 GCA_964405505.1 uncultured Thiohalophilus sp. | reverse complement strand
AACTGTCGATCGACGAAATCCGTTAATTAACCGCCCCGGCGGTGCGGATCGTTTTCACATCCGCGACCGAACCCGGTAAAATGGCCACCCTGTTTTCGCCGTGGTCAGCCGCCAACCGTTCGCATGTCAGACACTTCCCTGTGTAATCCGTTTCACCCGCCACTGCCCGCCCGTGCCGGCGAACTGTCCCGCTGGGGACAGCTGTATGGCAACAGCCCGGCGCTGGTCATCAGCCAGGCGGCCCGTGAACACAACGGGCCGCTGGTGGTCATTGCCGCCGACACGGCCGCCGCCCAGCGGCTGGAATACGCGCTGCGCTTTTACCTGGCCGACACCGAACTGCCGATTCTCAATTTTCCGGACTGGGAGACCCTGCCCTACGATGTCTTCTCACCCCATCAGGACATCATCTCCGGGCGCCTGACCAGTCTCTATCACCTGCCCGACATGCAGCAGGGCATCCTGCTGATCCCGGTGCAGACCCTGATGTATCGCCTGCCGCCGCCGGATTATCTGCAGGCCAATACCCTGATGCTGGATCTCGGCCAGACGCTGCAGCTGGACGAAATGCGCCGACGGCTGGAGTCGGCCGGTTACCAGTGTGTCTCGGCGGTCATGGAGCACGGCGAGTTCGCGGTACGCGGCAACATCCTCGATCTGTTTCCCATGGGCAGCGATCGGCCCTATCGCATCGAGCTGTTCGATGATGAGATCGAAAGTATCCGGATCTTCGATCCCGAAACCCAGCGCTCCACCGACAAGGTGGACCAGGTCCGCCTGCTGCCGGCCCACGAGTATCCGCTGCACAAGGAGGCCATCTCCCGCTTTCGCCAGGCCTTTCGGGCCCGCTTCGAGGGCGATCCGCAAAAAGCCCGGGTCTACCAGGATGTGAGCGAGGGGCTGGCCAGCGCCGGCATCGAATACTATCTGCCGCTGTTTCACGAACAGATGGCGACCCTGTTCGACTACCTGCCGGGCGAGACGCTGTTCCTGGGTGAAGCCCAGCTGGAGGAGTCTGCCGAGGCGTTCTGGGGCGAGGTCGGCCACCGCTACGAACAGCTGCGCCACGATCAGGAACGCCCCCTGCTCAGCCCGCCCGAGCTGTTTTTACCGGTGCCGGAGCTGTTCGCCGGCCTCAAACAGCATCCGCGGGTCGCGCTGCAAAATTTCAAGTTCGAAGACAGCGCGGCCATTCAGTTCGCCACCGAGACGCCGCCGCCGCTCAACCTGGATGCGCGCGCCGCCGAGCCGGCCCGCCAGCTCAAGGCCTTTCTGGACCGCTTCCCCGGCCGCGTCCTGTTTGCCGCCGAGACCACCGGCCGGCGCGAATACATTCTGGAGATGCTGGGGCACTATCACATCCGCCCGCGTGAGCTGGACAGCTGGCAGCAGTTCGTCGACAGCGACGAATCGCTGGCCATTACCGTGGCGCCGCTGGATCAGGGGCTGCTGCTGAACGATCCCGCCCTGGCGGTGATCGCCGAAACCCAGCTGTTCGGCCAGCAGGTCCTGCAACGGCGCCGGCGCAAGGCGGCCGATCGCGACAGCGACGCCATCGTGCGCAACCTGGCCGAGCTGACCGTCGACGCCCCGGTTGTGCACGAGGATTACGGTGTCGGCCGCTACAAGGGACTGCAGACCCTGCAGCTCAACGGCCAGGACACCGAGTTTCTGACCCTGGAATACGCCGGCAGCGACAAGCTCTACGTGCCGGTCAGCTCCCTGCATCTCATCAGCCGCTACACCGGCGCCTCGCCGGAGACCGCGCCCCTGCACAAGCTGGGCAGCGGCCAGTGGGAGAAGGCCCGGCGCAAGGCCGCCGAGCGGGTGCGCGACGTGGCCGCCGAACTGCTGGATATATATGCCCGGCGCGAGGCCCGTCACGGCTATACCTATCACATCGACGAGGCCCAGTACCGCGCCTTTGCCACCGGGTTTCCCTTCGAGGAGACGCCCGATCAGCAACAGGCCATCGACAACGTCATCCACAGCATGCGCGCCGATCAGCCCATGGATCACCTGGTCTGCGGTGATGTCGGTTTCGGCAAGACCGAGGTGGCCATGCGTGCCGCCTTCATCGCCGTACAGGACGGCAAACAGGTCGCGGTGCTGGCCCCGACTACCCTGCTCACCCAGCAGCATCTGGAGAACTTCCGCGATCGCTTTGCCGACTGGCCGGTGCGAATCGAGGCGTTATCCCGCTTCGTCAGTGCCAAGCAACAACAGAAAATCCTCAAGGATCTCGAGGATGGCAAGGTCGACATCATCATCGGTACCCACAAACTGCTGCAAAGCGACGTCAACTACAAAAACCTGGGGCTGGTGATCATCGACGAGGAGCACCGCTTCGGCGTGCGCCAGAAAGACAAGTTCAAGGCATTGCGTTCGGAAGTAGACGTATTGACGCTGACGGCCACGCCGATCCCGCGTACCCTGAACATGGCCATGTCCGGCATGCGCGATCTGTCCATCATCGCCACCCCGCCGGCCCGCCGGCTGGCGATCAAGACCTTTGTGTCCGAATGGCAGGACGGCCTGATCCAGGAGGCCTGCCAGCGCGAGATCCGCCGTGGCGGCCAGGTGTACTTTTTACACAACGATATCGAGACGATCGAAAAACAGGTGAGCAAACTGACCGAACTGGTCCCCGAGGCGACAATCCGTTTTGCCCACGGCCAGATGCGCGAACGCGAGCTGGAACAGGTGATGTCCGACTTCTATCACCAGCGCTTCAACATCCTGGTCTGCACCACCATCATCGAAACCGGCATCGACATCCCCTCGGCCAATACCATCGTCATCAACCGCGCCGATCGCTTCGGCCTGGCCCAGCTCTACCAGCTACGCGGCCGGGTTGGCCGCTCCCATCATCGCGCCTATGCCTATCTGATCACCCCGTCGCGCAAGGCCATGACTCAGGATGCACAGAAACGCCTGGAGGCGATCGAATCGATCCAGACCCTGGGCACCGGCTTCACCCTGGCCACCCACGATCTGGAGATCCGCGGCGCCGGCGAACTGCTGGGTGACGAGCAGAGCGGCCAGATGATGGAAATCGGTTACCACATGTACACCGAACTGCTCGAACGCGCGGTCAAAGCCCTGAAAGAAGGTCACGAACCGGAACTGGATAAACCGCTCAACCATGGTGCCGAGATCGACCTGCACTGCCCGGCACTGATCCCCGACGACTACCTGCCCGACATCCACGAGCGGCTGATCCTCTACAAACGCATCGCCAATGCCGCCGATTCCCAGGAACTCAAAGACCTGCAGGTGGAAATGATCGACCGCTTCGGCCTGCTGCCCGATCCGGTCAAAAACCTCTTCGCCGTCACCCAGCTCAAACTGCGCGCCCTGCCCCTGGGCATCCGCAAGATCGAACTGGGCGAAGAAGGCGGCCGCATCCTGTTCGTCGAACAACCCGACATCGATCCCATGCGGATCATCCAGTTAATCCAGCAGCAACCCAACGAATACAAACTCGACGGCGGCGAAAAACTGCGTATCAACAAGGAACTCCCCGATACCGGAGACCGGATCGACGAACTCAACAACCTGCTGGCGACACTGGCGGAGAAGGAAGCCGCTTAGTGCTGGCAATTTAACGCAAAATCCGCAAAGACGCGAAGGACACAAAGAAAAAATTTCAGAAAATAAATCTGTCACCTTTTTCCTT
>CAYOOC010000012.1:14977-47302 GCA_964405505.1 uncultured Thiohalophilus sp. | reverse complement strand
CAGAAAATAAATCTGTCACCTTTTTCCTTACGACTTCAGCGATTTGTTAGAGAGATCCCCCTTCCTCCTTAAACCTCAACTTTTGGAGCTCCATTACCTCCAAGCCCGATATAAAGACGTCATCTTTATTCTTGATATTCAATATGCATACCTTCTAACGCCGAGCATCAGAGGCCAAACCAGGAGCGCAGCGAGTTGGTTTTGGTCCGACGGCATGCGATTTTTAGGCAATATTCCGCAATCGAGTCAACAGACTGCAATCTATTCCGAATGGAGCTTCATTATTAGACGCCGAAAATGTATGTGATTTAATTACAAAATTTTCACCTATACTATGCTCTGGAAAATTGTTCGAAACGAACATATCAGGAGTGTAGTTTAAATGAAAAAGCTTTTTGGCTCACTGTTGGCGGTGATCATACATGGCCTCTTCTTTCAAACAGCATTAGCAGAAGACGAAAAAAAAGCTTTTGTGCCTTTGCCCTCAGTCCAGGACTTCACGAGGGGTAATGATGGCTGGAGCTTCGGCCTGGGCCTGAGTGTTGAATACGAACCTGCGTACGAAGGGTCGGATGAATACGACTTCGAAATCGATCCTGCTGGTGCGGTACAATGGCGTAGCGGTGATGATATTTTCTTCTGGGCGGGTGAGGCGTTGGGGTGGCGTGGTCTTCGTTCCAGTACGTGGCTTGTCGAGGCCGCGGTGGGTTTCGATGAGGGGCGTGAAGAAAGTGATTCCGATGACGGTCGTTTGGATGGTCTCGGTGATGGAGATGAGGGTGCTGAACTCGTGCTGCAAGTACGTCGTGCTTTCGATGACGATTGGCGCTATTGGCTGGATGGTCGAGTTGTAACCGGTGATAACGGAAGTTTTGCTCTTTTTGGAGTCGGGCGCCGTTTCGGCGACCAGAAAGACGGAACCGGTCATGAAATTGCTATCGCTGTAGTATTTCACGATAGCGATTATGCCAATAAAGATTTTGGTATAGACGCAGAGCAGTCAGCTGCATCGGGACTGAATGAGACCAATCTGAGTGGAGGATTTCGCTCGGTTGGGTTCAATTACAATTATCGCGATTATGTTAACGAGAATTGGCAGATTTTCGGCGAGGCGGTATATGAGCGGTATAGTAGCGACATTGAGGATAGCCCAATCGCACGCAACAACTATGAAGCCGAAGTAGGCGTCGGATTTATTTACGTATTCTAGACCGCCTAACGGTTGAGCTAAGGGGCCACCGCAGTTGGCGGTCCACGTTTGAGCGCATTGTTATGAGGTGAAGCAACCGCTGCCTATTAATCGATCAGTTCCTTGCAGGGAAACATTCGCTCTAGCGCGAACAATAAAACCATCTCTACTGGAATTCCGGACAGTATACCTATTTACCTACTAAGCCAGATCGGGGATATTAATTAGTATATTGTCCTGGACCGGCACCTGCCCTGTTCTTTGCTCAGAACAGGAGGGAATTAATCGCAGGCCGGCGACGCTGCGGATAGACGCACCGGTGGGGCTTACCCCGGAGTTCAGGCTTTCAGATCGACCCGGGAGCTGGAGCTGCCGAGACCGGCGGACTTCAAAGCCGTGTCAGGATTAAATGCCCCTTGCGTGGCTTTCTCCGCCACGCCTACCGGATCACTACCCGGTATGTTGATGGCCGCGTCGGTTGCGGTTTTCTCCGGCTGAGAAGATTTGAATTTCGCCAGGGCTTCTTTGCCGGCCTGACTCAGTTCGGCGGTGTCCGGTTTCTCGACTACCGGCTTGTTGTTTGCCTCCGGCTTTGAGGATCCCTCCGGACGTACCATAGCGGCGACATTGCTGCTGTTGACTCCATCTATCATGGTGCCTCCTCTTGGGTGCGTTCCACTCCCGAAACGGGTTTGAATTCGCCGGGAACAACGCAACCACCATGCCAGTTTGTTGCCCCCTCCGCACGGGCCCGTCGTGGCACGGGGTGTATGAGCGTGGATTTTTCACTCGAATCGCAAGCACTGTCTCCGGCAGTGAGGTGCCGGTTACACCGGCAATCCCTTGCCGGTTAAGCCACACAGGCAGTGCAACTCTGCGTTATCGCATAACTCTGCCTGAGCTGGCAGAATTCCAGGCAAGGGATGCAGAAACGATCGATCGTGTAGAACTGATGTTCGCGCTGGTAAACCGGCCAGCCGAGTGTTGACCTGCGGAGACCTGACGATAACTCAAAGTGTCACCAACCATCCCAGCGGGTGGTGATACAACGCGACACTGACCATATAGGCGAACACCAGAATCGCCATCAACCAATACGCCATCCGCTCACGCCGGGTTCTGGCAAAACGAAACACCATCAAGCCCAGTCCGATATACACCAGCAGGGCGATCAACTTGGCGGTGAGCCAGCCGTGCACCAGCGGATACTGCTGGATCAGCACGGCCATCCAGATGCCCGTCACCAGCAGCAGCGTGTCGTTGACATGCGGGACGAACTTCACCCACTTCTGGCGCATAAAGCCCGCGTTCATGAACAGACCCACTCCACGGATCACGAACAGACTGATCGTGATAACCACGGTACTGAGGTGAATAATTTTCAACCAACCCATCAATGCCATCCTGTCTGACTTTTTCTGTATTTTTATGCGGTTTTATTGATACATGCTCAACAAATTATTTACTATGCCCTGTACGCCTCGAATTAATATGCTGGCATAAACACCACTGCACCGGGTTGCGAGCCCTCTGCCCCGAATCAAATCGCGGCGTAACCGCTCCGGCAACTGCTAACTGCCATCTGCCAACTATCATTTAATTTATTCACGGGAAGCTGGCCCGCTCCCCGGCACGCCGTATTGAATCAGTTCGTCCTCGAACCCGAAATAGCTCATATCTTCCATGCGCTGTGGATAGAGGATGCCGTCGAGATGATCCACCTCGTGCTGCACGACGCGGGCATGAAAGCCACTGACCTCCCGCTCGATATGTACGCCGTACTCATCGACACCGCTGTAACGAACCCGGGTATAACGCGGGACCAGCCCGCGCAGGCCGGGCACGCTGAGGCAGCCTTCCCAGCCCGGCTCCTGTTCCTCATCCAGCGGGACGATTACCGGATTAATCAGAATCGTACGCGGGACGCTCTCGACGTCGGGATAGCGGGGATTGGCGGCGACCTCGAAAATCACCACGCGTTGCGAGACGCCGATCTGGGGGGCCGCCAGGCCGGCGCCGTCCAGGGCCTGCATGGTATCCAGCATGTCGGTAATGAGCGCTTCGAGTTCGGGGGTATTGAACTCGCTCACCGACTCTGCGACCTGGCGCAGTAATGGATGTCCCATTTTGAGCACTTCTTTGACGGCCATAACACCTCTCGCTGGTCAAGTCGGGGTATAATTGGTTACATTATTCACCTGGTTGTAAGCTAAGGAATATAGCATTGAAACAGATCCTGTGCCTCGCCCTTCTCTGCCTGTTCGCCCTGCCGGTGCTCGCCGCCGATGATGAGCCGGTTCGCTATTATGATGTGGAGCTGATCATCTTCGAGAACCTGGCGCCCTCACACCGCCAGAGCGAGAACTGGCCGACCTCGGTGGAACGGGGGTTGCCGGAGTCGGAAGTGATGATCGAACTCAATCGCCCCTACCCCGGCCCGCTTCCGGAGAATTATAACCCGGCCTACACCTTCAAGGCCCTGCCACGGGCTGAATACCGACTGAGCGACGAGATCGAGAAAATCGAGGAATCCCCCAACCGCCGGGTTCTGCTGCATACCGCCTGGCGCCAACCGGGCATGAGCTGGGAAGAGGCGCTGAACGTGCACCTGAGCCGCACTGTGCCCGCCGGCCCTGGCAAACCGTCGAAGCCCGATGCCGACCAGCGCGGTAACGACGGCAGCGAACAGGAAGGTGAAGCCGGCGAGCTGGAGGCCTACATCAAAGTCATCCTGTCACGTTACCTGCACGTCGATACCAATGTGATGTTCCAGACCCGCCCGGAAAACGGCCGCTTTGACTTTTACATCGAAGAATCGGAAGAGCCGGTGGTTTATCAACTCAACCAACTGCGGCGGCGGATTCGCAGCACCGAACTGCACTACCTCGATCACCCTGTCCTTGGCATGCTGATCGTCATGCACCCGGTCGAAACCGACAAGCTCTAACGATTAATAGCTAATTCGACGGTGTAACATTCTCTTATTATATTCTCTGCAAATAACGCGGAGCTCGCAAAGACGCAGAGGACGCAAAGAAAATATTTAATAAATAAAACTTTGCGTTCTTTGCGCCTTCGCGTCCTTTGCGTTACTGCCAGAGCCCTATCTATTTATAACAATGGAATGACGTGTTCGAGCAGGGTGCGGACGTTTTTCATGCCTTCGGCCAGGTGTTGTTCGATTTCTTCCATGGTGATTTCGCCGTCGTGGCGACCGGCGGCCAGGTTGGCGACGACGCCGATGGAGGCGTAGCAGGCTTCCAGCTCGCGGGCGAGGACGGCTTCGGGCATGCCGGTCATGCCGACGATATTGCAGCCGTCGGCTTCCAGTTTGTCGATCTCCGCGGCGGTTTCCAGGCGCGGTCCCTGGGTGGCGCCATAGGTGGCTTTATCGAGCACACCGACGCCCGCCTGTTCCGCCGCCGTTAACAACGCCTGGCGCAGGCTCTGGCAATAGGGCCAGGTAAAGTCGACATGCACCACCGGGTTGTCGCCTTCATCGAAAAACGTGTTACTACGCCCCCAGGTGTAATCGATGATCTGATCGGGGATCACCAGACAGCCCGGCTGGAATTCGGACTGGATTCCGCCGATTGCATTGACCGCGATAATCATCTCGGCGCCGGCTTCCTTGAGTGCCCAGAGATTGGCGCGATAGTTGATTCTGTGCGGGGTGATGGTGTGCCCCGAGCCGTGACGAGGCAGAAACAGCACATCGTTATCGCCCAGCTTGCCACGCACCAGGGTGCTGGAGGGCTCGCCATAGGGCGTGTGCATGATCTCGCGGCCGGAAATTTGCAGGTTCTGCAAACTGGTCAGGCCGGTGCCGCCAATGATGGCCACTTTTGACATGTTATAATCCTTTGACTGCGTAGATACCCGGCGCATTGCGCAGGTAGCCTTTGTAATCCATCCCGTATCCGAACAGATAGCGATCTTCGGTCCGCAGACCGACAAAATCGGCCTGCAGGCCATTTTTGCGATCATGCTGTTTTTCCACCAGCACCGCGCTGTAGACCTCGCTGGCGCCCTCGGCGCGGCAGTGTTCCATGATCGCCGCCAGTGTAATCCCTTCATCCAGGATATCGTCAATTACCAGAATATTGCGTCCCCCCAGCGGATGACTGGGTCGCACCTGCCAGTTCAAATCGCCACCGCTGGTGGCACCGGCATAGCGGGTGGCATGAATGTAGTCGATTTGCATGGGAAAATTGAGCCGGGTCAGCAAATGACCGGCCGGGATGATCGCCCCGGTCAGCACGCACAGCACCAGCGGGTCACTGTTTTTCAGCACCTGGGTCATTGCCGCGGCCATCTTGTCCAGGGCTGCTTCGACCTGTTGTTGATCATAGAGGCAATCCGCCTCGGCCATCGTCTGGTTAACAGTCTCGATATTCATCATGATGTTGTCGGTGGTTGTGGCAAACTGGCGCCTTCAAGGAGATCCGGCATATGCAGTGTTCGGGTCGGGAAGGCAACTTCGGCACCGTAGCTGGCAATGATCTCACTGATCTTGAACAGCACGTCCTGTTTAACTTCGTGGAATTCGATCCACTGAACCGTTTTGGTAAAGGTATACACAAAGAACTCGAGCGATGAATCGCCGAAACTGTTGAAATTGACAATCAGGGTCTGCTCCTGGTCGATCTCCGGATGGGATTTCAGCATGGCTTTGATGTCCTGGATAATTTTCGGCATTACAGCCATATCTGAGTAACGTAAGCCAATAGTCTCGAAAATCCGGCGATTGAACATCCTCGAAGGATTTTCCACCACAACGCTGGAGAACAACGCATTCGGTACGTAGATGGGTCGTTTGTCGAAGGTACGAATAATTGTCAGGCGCCAGCCAATTTTTTCCACCGTCCCTTCGATATTACGATCCGGCGAGCGGACCCAGTCGCCGATGGCAAAGGGACGGTCAAAGTAGATCATCATGGCTCCGAAAAAGTTGGCCAACATATCCTTGGCGGCAAAACCGACCGCAATCCCGCCGATACCTCCAAAGGCCAGAATCGCCGAGATATTGACCCCGAGCGTCTGTAACAGCACGAGGGTGGCGGTGATAAACACCGAGATTTTAAGCAACTGTGTGATGGCATCGGCCGTGGTTCTATCCAGTGGCTTGCCTTCCAGATCCTTGTGATCGAGAATGTTCTTCTCCATCTGATCCACAAAACGCAGCAGCGCCCAGGCAATAGCGATGATGGCGCCAACTTCACGTACCTCACTGGCGGCGTCAATTTTAAACACCGCCATCAAAAATGAAATACCGAGAAGCCAGACAAACAGAGTCACGGGATGGCGAATAGAACTAACCAGGGAGTTATCCCAGATTCTGTCAGTCTGCTTAAACCGTTTTTCCAGACGCTTCAAAACCCGTTTCTGGATAAAGTCCAGCAACAGCGTGACGAAAACGATGACAAAGCTGTGCAATATCCACCAGTTGCCACGCAACAGTTGATCGATATAGTCGGTAATCTGCTCAAGCATGTCTTTTCCTTATACGCCTGTCGCTAAAAATCGAATGCCAGCGTCGGATTAGCGCTGTATTTATCCAGCTGCTCGGTGATCTGACGCCATTGACCCGAGGCGTGCAATTGCTGTCGATCCATCTCGCCTTTACCGTGCATGCGCGCCAGTCGCAGGTGTGCCACCGGATCTTCATAATCCCCCAGCGATTCCAACACCTCGATGGCCGCATCGCGATTATTGCAGACCAGGACCATATCACATCCGGCCTGCAGAGCCGATCGCGCCCGTTCACTATAGCGCTCACCGGCAACACTGGCCCCTTCCATATCCAGATCGTCACTGAAAATTACGCCCTGAAACTGCAACCGCTCGCGCAGGATCTGTTTCAACCAGACAGGAGAAAACCCGGCGGGCAGGCGATCCACTTTGTCGTAAATAATATGCGCCGGCATGATCGCGGTCAGACCATAACCAATCATGCGGCGAAACGGCAGAATATCATGGTGATAGATATCCTGATAATCGCGCGAGTCGATCGGCACGGCCTTGTGGGAGTCCGCCTCCACCGCGCCATGGCCGGGAAAGTGTTTACCGGTGGCCGCCATGCCGGCGTCGGCCATGCCCTGCATCCAGGCATGGGCCAGCTCGGCCACGACCTCGGGCTTGTGATGAAAGGCGCGGTTGCCGATGACGTCGCTGACCCCGTAATCGAGATCCAGCACCGGGGCAAAACTGAAATCAATATCCATGGCCCGCAGCTCGATCGCCATCAACCAGCCGGCCTGGCGGGTTAACACTCTGGCCCGGTGATGATCCTGTTCGTAGATCTCGCCGAACAGCCGTGCCGGGGGAATATGACTGAAGCCATCGCGAAAGCGTTGTACCCGCCCGCCTTCGTGATCCACGGCAACCAGCAGACGTGGCTCGCGCAGGGCATGTATCTCGCGGACCAGCTGATGTAATTGTTCGATGGACTCAAAATTACGACTGAACAGAATCACGCCGCCAACGTGGCGATGCAATAACAGTTCACGATCATCCTCCGACAACGTGGTGCCGGCGATATCGAGCATAACGGGTCCCAGTGACATAGCGTGTACCGGTTACTCTTCGATACGGACACGCGTACCAGCGGGCAGCATGTCAAACAGGGTGAGAATATCGGCATTGCGCATTTTTATACAGCCGTGGGAGCTGGGAATTCCCATGGTATCCTCATCCGGGCAGCCGTGGATATAGACATAGCGGCGCATGGTATCGACCGCGCCGAGCCGGTTCACGCCCGGCTCCAGGCCGCTGAGCCACAGGATCCGGGTCAGTATCCAGTCGCGTTGCGGGTACTGTTCGCGCAGTCGGGGCGTATAGATCTCGCCGGTGGGCCGGCGCCCGACGAATACGGTGTTCACCGGTTGCCCGGCACCGATCTTGGCGCGAATGGTGTGCCAGCCACGCGGGGTCTGTTCGCTGCCGTTGCGCTCGCCCACGCCGTTTCTGGCGGTGGCGACGCGAAAACAGGCCAGCTCCTCGCCGTCCTGCACGACGCGCAGGCTCTGGTCCTGGACCCGGATATGGACTTCAGGTTGAGAACTCATCATCACCACGCTTTATAGGGATGTTTGACCAGGCTGACATTATAATAGCGTGGATCGGCGGAGACTTCCTCGCCCAGCCAGTCCGGTTGTTCAAAGGGTTCGGATTCGCTGGCCAGTTCGATCTCGGCCACCACCAGGCCGGCATTCTCCCCCTCGAACACATCGACTTCCCAGGTATGACCGGCATGCTCGACGTGATAACGGGTTTTCTCGATGGCCGGTTTCTCGCACAGGGTATCGAGCATTTCCCGGGCATCCGCCAGTGGAATCGCGTATTCATACTCCTGTCGATAAATACCCAGGGTCGCGCTTTTGATATTCAGATTGGCCTGTTCGCCCTCGATACGCACCCGGACCGACGCCTCGCGAGCCCCGATCAGATAACCCTGTGCCAGGTGTTGACCGGCATCGGCCTGCTCGCGCCAGCGATCGCTGTTAACCAGAAACTTGCGTTCGATCTCGGTCGCCATTATTCACCTTTGACAAACAGGGCAATGGATTCCACGTGGGCGGTATGCGGAAACATGTCCATGATCCCGGCGCTGACCAGTCGATAGCCGTGCTGATTCACCAGTTCGCCCGCATCGCGTGCCAGGGTCGCCGGATTGCAGGAGACATACACGATGCGTTGTGCCTCCGTGGCGGCCAGTTGCGGGATCATCTGCGCGGCGCCACTGCGGGGCGGATCCAGCAAGACTTTGTTATAGGTCTGTTTTTTCAGCCAGGGTTCGGCCGCGCACTCCTCGAACAGATTGGCGACATGGAATTGCGCGTTATCAATGCGATTGAGTTCGGCATTGGTCCGGGCACGGCGGATCAGATCAGATTCGCCCTCCACGGCCACGACTTCGCCGGCCCGACGTGCCAGCGGCAAGGAAAAGTTACCCAGCCCGCAGAACAGTTCCAGTACCCGATCGTCGGAATTCACATCAAGCAACTGCAGGGCAAGGCTTACCATGCGCCGGTTGATATCGCTGTTGACCTGGGTGAAATCAGCCGGCATAAATTCCAGTGTCACGTCAAACTCGGGCAGCGTATAACGTAATGTGGCCTGCTCGGGATAGAGCAGGGTTAAACTGTCCGGCCCCTTGGGCTGATGATAGATCACAAAATCGTTGGCCTTGCCGTAATCGCTCAACAGGCGGATATCGTCTTCGGTTAACAGTTCGAGATTGCGAAACACCAGCGCGGTCTGCTCGTCGCCGGCGGCCACTTCGATCTGGGGCAACCGGCGATAACAACTGAGCCGGCGCACCAGATCACCCAGTTCGGGCAGGCGGCCCCCCAGCTCGGGCGTCAGGATATGGCAGTGTTCGAGCTCGGCCAGAAAGTGACTGCCGCGCTCGCGAAAGCCGACCAGCACTTTTTCTTTCTTGTCCACATAGCGGGCCCCGAGCCGCGCCTTGTTGCGATAACCCCAGATGGGTCCGGTCAGCGGTTGCACAACCGACTCCGGCGTCACCCGGCCGATATGGGTCAGATCATCCAGCAGGGTCTGTTGCTTGAGACGCACCTGCTCTTCGCTACTGACATGTTGCAGGCGACAACCGCCGCAAACTCCGAAGTGCGCACAGGTCGGCTCGACACGCGCTGGCGAAGCCGACAAGATCTGTTGTACCCGGCCTTCATCGTAATTACGCCGGCTACGGGTATAGACAAACGCCACCTGCTCGCCCGACAGCGCGCCGTCGATGAAGACGGTTTTGCCGGCGATGCGGGCAATCCCCTGACCCTCGGGGGTCATGCTCTCGATATCGGCAATAACCGGCTCGGTGGTGTATAAACGGCGTTGGCGTGCCATCGGTGATCCGAACTGCTCAGGCAGGGAAAACATTGGTGGAAAGATACCGATCCCCGCGATCGCAAATGATCGAGACGATCACGGCATTGTCCACCTGCCGGGAGAGCTGCAACGCCGCCGCCACCGCGCCGCCGGAGGAAATGCCGCAAAAAATACCTTCCCGGGCGGCCAGTGCCCGGGTGGTCTCCTCGGCCTCCTCCTGGGTCACATCCAGGGTTTGATCGACCCGTGCCGCATCGAAAATGGCGGGCAGATAGGCCTCGGGCCAGCGGCGAATGCCAGGAATTTTCGCCCCCTCGGCGGGTTGCACGCCGACAATCTGCACATCGCGGCTTTGTTCCTTGAGATAGCGCGAAACCCCCATGATGGTCCCCGTGGTCCCCATGGCGCTGACAAAATGGGTTAAGCCACCGTCGGTATCCCGCCAGATCTCGGGCCCGGTGCCTTCATAATGGGCCAGCGGGTTATCCGGGTTGGAAAACTGATCCAGCAGCCTGCCCTGCCCGTCGGCGGCCATCTGCTCGGCCCGATCCCGGGCGCCTTCCATGCCCTCCTGTTCGCTGACCAGAATGATCTCGGCGCCGTAGGCTTTCATGGCCGCGCGGCGCTCGACGCTCATGTTCTCGGGCATGAGCAGCACCATGCGATAGCCCTTGATGGCCGCCGCCATGGCCAGCGCGATGCCGGTATTGCCACTGGTTGCCTCGATCAGGGTATCCCCGGATTGGATTTCACCCCGTTTTTCGGCATGCTGGATCATGCTCAGGGCAGGTCGATCCTTGACCGATCCGGCCGGGTTGTTGCCCTCGAGTTTGACCAGCAGGGTATTGCTGGTCTCGCCGGGCAAACGTTGCAGGCGAACCAGGGGAGTATTGCCAACAAAGGCTTCAATCGTTGGAAAGTTCATCGTCATAGTTTACCGCGTAATGGGCTTGATTTTCATCAGCCGGGACGATTTTCACGGACCGGGCATAAACCCCTGGCACAAACCCGTTATCACCATCCGCTCAAAGAGGCTGACACATGACAGAAACCGACTCGGCACAAGCGGCACCGGCCCTGCTGGACAAAAAACAGGCACTGGTACAGGCAGGCAATAATCGCGAACTGGCCTGCGATCTGTTCAATATGCTGCTTGAGGAACTGCCGGTTTTGCAAAGTCAGCTGGCGCAGGCGCTCGAGCACGGCGAACAGGATGCCATGTGGGATCCGGCCCACAAACTCTATGGCTCGACCGCCTATTGCGGTGTGCCGGCATTGCGCGAGGCCGCCCGGGCGATGGAAGAGTGCATCAAGCAGCCGCAAACGGATCAGCTGCAGGCCTGTTTTGCCCGCCTGAACACGGAAATCGCCCGCCTGCAGGAACAGGGGCCGCGGCTGGCCGAACAGCTGCGCACCGAGTATTGATCCGGCTCGGCAAAACAGAACACGCGGGTCAACGATATGATCAGCCGATATAAACCGACACCGGGATGTCTTGCGGGTTTCGTCGTCTGACGCTGACGGTGCTTAGTGGTTAAACCCCGGGAGCGGATCGCGCCGCCACCATCAGCCGCTTCATTTCCCGCACGGCCTCCTCCAGACCGGTGAAAACGCTGCGAGCAACAATCGCATGCCCGATATTCAGCTCCCGGATCCCCTTGAGCGCGGCAATCCGACTGACGTTGTGATAATGCAGGCCATGGCCGGCATTGACCTGCAGACCCAGACCGAGACCCTGCTCCATCGCCTGAGCAATTTTTCCGAACTCACTTTCCCGCTCGGCGGCCGTGGTCGCATCGGCGTAGTGACCGGTATGGATTTCGATCACCGGTGCGCCACAGTCGGCCGCGGCACTGATCTGTTCGGGATCGGCATCAACAAACAGTGAAACACGCACGCCGGCATCACCCAGCTGCCGGCAAGCATCAGTCATGCGCTGATGCTGACCTTTGACATCCAGCCCGCCTTCGGTCGTCAGTTCCTCGCGCCGTTCCGGCACCAGACAGCAATCCGCCGGTTTAATCTGTCTGGCGATCGCCAGCATTTCGTCGGTCACCGCCATTTCCAGATTCATCCGGGTTTGCACGAGGTCGCGCAGCATCAGTACATCGCGATCCTGGATATGACGCCGGTCCTCGCGCAAATGCAGGGTAATGGAATCGGCCCCGGCCTGTTCGGCCAGCAGCGCGGCCTGGATCGGCTCGGGATACAAGGTTCCCCGGCTCTGGCGCAGGGTGGCAATATGGTCGATATTGACACCCAGTAAAATTTCATTGCTTGCGTCGGACACGGATTGTTTACCTCGTTCGAAATCAGTTTTCTAGTGACTAGTTTCTAGCGACTAGTCACTTATAGATCACGACTTTGCCAGTAGAGCTCGCGGGATTTGAGCGGCCGGTTGTCCAGATGCTGGCTGAGCAAAAAGCGCATCAGGATCTTGGCTTCGCGCAATACCCGGGACTCCCGATAGTCGTTAGCGCGAATCGCCAGCAGGGTTTGACCGCTGATGACTGGATACTCTCGCTGCGAACTGTCTGGCTGTACTATCGGTCCCTGCTCGGGATGATAACAATACTGGCTGTCGGCGTGCAGCGGTTCGCCGCTGCAGGCATCTTCTGACAGTTGCAGGCCGTAACCCAGCTCTTCGAGCAATACCCGCTCATAGCGGCGCAATACCGCCTCCTGGGGAATCGATTCGTCCAGCAGGCCCTGCAAGGCGCTTTCGTAACAGGCGAACAGTTCCGGGTGCGGATCATCGCGGTGCAACAGCCGCAGGATCAGCTCGTTCATGTAAAAGCCGCTAATAATCCGGCTACCGGGCAACGAACAGGCCGTGCCTCCCGACTCCACGGCGGTCATGGTCCGCAGCTCACCACGTCCGACCCAGGAAAACAACAACGGCACGAACGCTTCCAGGCGAGCACTGTTACGCGAGCGGTTGCCGCGCACCCCCCGGGCAACCAGCGAAACCCGGCCGACCTCGCGGGTAAAGATATCCAGCAAACTGCTGGTATCGCGATACGGCCGGCTGTGCAGAATAAAGCCGTATTGCAACTGTTGACGATGTTCCGCCGGCATGGGCTTTGTTGACTCCGGGGTTAATCGTCGTCACGGTAGCCCAGACTCGACAGCGCCCGCTCGTCATCGGACCAGCCCGCCTTGACCTTGACCCACAATTCCAGATGGACTTTTTTATCAAACAGCTTCTGCATGTCCAGACGCGCCTGTTGACCGACCTTTTTCAGGCGTTCGCCTTTCTCGCCAATAACAATCGACTTCTGGTTGTCCCGCTCGACCCAGATCAGGGCATGAATGCGGTTCAGCCGCTCCAGCTCCTCGAATTTTTCGATTTCCACGGTCGTGGCATAGGGCAGTTCCTGTCCCAGATTGCGCATCAGTTTTTCGCGCACGATCTCGGCGGCCAGAAACCGCGCGCTGCGATCAGTCAGCTGATCTTCCGGATACCAGGGTTCGGAGGGTTCCAGATGCCGGGTGATGGTCTGCTCCAGCTGGGGCAGATTACTGCCGGATTTGGCCGACAGCGGCACGACCTCGGCGAAATCGTGTTTTTGACCCAACGTTTGCAAATACGGCAATAACTGATCTTTTTGCTTGATACGATCGACCTTGTTGACGGCAAGAATGATCGGCGCGCGTGTATTTTTCAGCGCGGCCAGGACCATGTCGTCCTCATCAGTCCATTTCAGGGCTTCAACGACAAACACGACGACCTGCACATCCTCCAGCACGGCACTGGCGGTACGGTTCATGAAGCGGTTCATCGCCTTTTTGGCCTGTTGATGGATGCCCGGTGTATCAACATAGATGATCTGGGCCTGTTGCGTGGTTTTGATTCCCAGAATCCGGTGGCGGGTTGTTTGCGGTTTACGCGAAGTGATGCTGAGCTTTTGCCCGATCAAATGGTTCATCAGGGTGGATTTACCCACATTGGGGCGGCCCACCAGCGCGACATAGCCGCAACGAAACGCTTCAGCCATTTTCCTGTCCTGCCAGTGTCTGTAACATTTTATCGGCGGCGGCCTGCTCGGCCTTGCGCCGACTGGTGCCTTCGCCGAGCATCGGCTCGTCGATTCCCGCAATGCGGCAGGCGACGCGAAAACGCTGTGCATGCGCCTTGCCCTCTGTGGCAATCACCTCGTACTCGGGCAACTCGGTGCCACGCGCTTGCAAAAACTCCTGGAGCCGGGTCTTGGGATCTTTTTGCAGGGTTTGCGGATCCAGCCGGGCAATTCTGTCATGAAAGAAGGTCTGCACCAGCGAGCTGGCACTGTCGATCCCGCTATCCAGATAGACCGCGCCGATGATTGCCTCGAAGGCATCGGCCAGAATCGAGCGGCGCCGATGGCCGCCACTTTTCAGTTCACCGGAACCCAGTCGAAGGTATTCACCCAGTTCCAGCTCGCTCGCGATACCTGCGAGGGTTTCTCCCTTGACCAGGCTGGCACGCAACCGACTCAGCTGGCCCTCGCTGGCTTTCGGAAACTGGTTATACAGCTCGGTGCTGACGAGATAACCGAGAATCGCATCACCGAGAAACTCCATGCGCTCGTTGTTCCGGGAACCGAAGCTGCGATGGGTTAACGCCCGCTCCAGTAGTTCGGGTTGTTGAAACGCATAACCCAGTTTGCGACAGAGTTTATCCAGATGCAGCATTACTGTTTGGGAATCTCCGCGCTCTTGCTAAAACTCAAAATCAGGTCAATGTTGCCGATAAAATCGCGACGTACTTCATACTCAATATCGATGTAATACGTATCCTTGTCGGATTCCAGGTAAATTTCATCGCGACCGATATCCCTGATCATATTGATACTCAGGCGTTTATTCAGTGTTTCCAGCACCTCGGCCGGAGATTTACGGCCCAAGCCCGGCTCATCTTCCATATCAGACAGGACAGAGCCGACAGTCATGGAGTTCATGTAAACCGGAATGACTTTCAGCCCCACCAGTGTAAAAAAGGCAATCAGTGCCAGAACAAGAATCCAGCCCGGTCCGGACATCCCTTTTTGATATCGCATATTATTCATCATTCCCTCCTCGCCACCTGTTATTATCTGCTCGGTTTATTCGATCACGCTGCCAATGCGACCCCAGTCCGGCATCTGGCATGCCAGGCGGGTCATGGCACTGAAGGTGCAGTTCCAGTTCATCCAGATCAGGAAGGCCTCGCCCACCAGATTTTCCTCGGGAACAAATCCCCAGACCCGGCTGTCACGGCTGTTATCCCGATTGTCCCCCATTACAAAATAGTTCCCTTCGGGCACATTGACAACAAAATCGCGCGCCGAAGCGATGGTGTTCACGAGGACATCATGCTCGACATCACCCAGCGTCTCTGTATAGCGCAACGCCTGCGGGTAATTTTTGTAGTACCCGTCCAGCTTCTCCAGAGGGATCGGCTCGCCATTAATATAAAGCGATTTGTTATAATAGGCGACTTCATCGCCCGGTACGCCAATGACCCGCTTGATATAATCGATGTCCGGATTTTCGGGATAGCGGAAGACAATCACGTCACCACGCTCGGGATCGCTCAGATCAACAAAGCGTTGATGCCCGACCGGCAGACGCAGACCGTAGGCAAACTTGTTAACCAGGATAAAATCCCCAACTTCCAGCGTCGGTAACATGGAACCGGAAGGAATCTTGAACGGCTCGGCCACAAAACTGCGTAATACCAGCACGATGAGCACGACCGGAAACAGAAAACGGGCGAATTCGACCAGATAGGGTTCATTGGTTTGCGCTTCCCCCTCCGCTCCTTCGGCCTGTACCGGTTCACGACGTTTGGCAAAAAACCGGGCATCCACCAGCCAGATCACACCACTGATCACGGTGGCCAGCACCAGTAACAGTTCAAAATCAAAACTCATTTATCTTTCCCTACATTGAGTACCGCCAGGAATGCTTCTTGCGGAATATCCACCTTGCCAACCTGCTTCATACGTCGCTTGCCGGCTTTTTGTTTTTCTAGCAACTTGCGTTTGCGTGTCACATCGCCACCGTAACATTTGGCAGTGACATTCTTGCGCAGTGCCTTGACGGTGGTTCGGGCAATGACCTTGGAGCCGATCGCCGCCTGGATTGCCACTTCGAACATCTGACGCGGAATGATTTCCTTCATCCGCTCGGCCAGATCCCGGCCCCGGTATTCAGCCTGATCGCGATGCACGATGATCGACAGGGCATCGACCTTTTCACCGTTAATCAGGATATCCAGCTTGACCAGGTGGGACGGTTCAAAACGCAGCAATTCGTAATCCAGTGAAGCATAACCCCGGCTGACTGATTTGAGTCGATCGAAGAAATCGAGCACGATTTCATTCATCGGTAACTCGTATTCCAGCAGTATCTGGCTGCCCAGGTATTGCATTTTCTTCTGTACCCCGCGCTTTTCGACGCACAGAGTGATCACATTACCGACATGCTCCTGGGGTACCAGGATCGAGGCGCGCACGATCGGCTCGCGAATTTCCTCGATATCGCTGGGCTCGGGCAATTCGGACGGATTTTCGATATTCAGCAGTTCGTCGGATTGGGTCAGCACCTCATAGACCACCGAGGGTGCGGTGGTAATCAGATCCAGGTTGTATTCACGCTCCAGGCGTTCCTGAACAATCTCCATGTGCAGCATGCCGAGGAAGCCACAGCGAAACCCGAAGCCCAGTGCCTGGGAGGTCTCCGGCTCGTAATACAGGGCAGCATCGTTGAGTTTCAGTTTGGACAGCGCCTCGCGCAATCCCTCGTAGTCATCGCCTTCGATCGGAAACAGCCCGGCAAAGACCTGCGGCTGGATCGGTTTGAAACCCGGCAGCGGCGCGTCGGCCGGATTGGCCGCGTCGGTAATGGTATCGCCGACCGGCGCGCCGTCGACCTCCTTGATACCGGCGATCATAAAGCCGACCTCGCCGGCATGCAGTTGTTCGGTATCGCGTTTTTTGGGGGTGAAAATCCCGACCCGATCCACCTGGTGGTTGCGATCCGCCGCCATGATACGAATCTTCTGCTTGCGTCGCAGAGTGCCTTGCTTGACCCGGATCAGCGAGACCACGCCCAGATAGTTGTCGAACCAGGAGTCGATAATCAGCGCCTGCAGGGGCGCGTCCACCTCCCCCTCGGGCGGCGGGATCAGATGCACGATCTCCTCCAGCAGCTCGCTCATTCCCATCCCGGTTTTGGCCGAAACCCGGGCGGCGGTTTTGGCCTCGATGCCGATGATCTCCTCGATCTCCTGGATCACCCGATCCGGCTCGGCCGCCGGCAGATCGATCTTGTTAAGCACCGGCAACACTTCCAGCCCCTGTTCGATGGCGGTATAGCAGTTGGCGACGCTCTGGGCCTCGACCCCCTGGGAGGCATCGACCACCAGCAGCGCCCCTTCACAGGCGGCCAGCGAGCGCGAGACTTCGTAGGAGAAATCCACGTGCCCCGGTGTGTCGATAAAGTTCAGCAGGTAGGTGTTGCCATCACGGGAGGTGTAATTGAGCGTCACGCTCTGCGCCTTGATGGTGATACCGCGTTCGCGCTCCAGATCCATCGAATCGAGCACCTGCTCGCTCATCTCCCGCTCGGTCAGGCCCTCGCACATCTGGATAATCCGGTCCGCGAGGGTAGATTTGCCGTGATCGATATGGGCGATAATGGAAAAATTGCGTATCTGAGAGAGGTCGGTCACATTCCACCTTGAGTCATACTAAAAAGGCGCACAATTGCGCCTTTTTGAATCGGAGCGTCTGCATTAAAAATAACCACAGCAGCGCTGAATCCAGCGCTTCTGTGATCTGACAAATTCCCGTGCAGGAATTTGTCAGAAGCTATATTAATTGCAACGCGGAATTGTAACCAATTTCAGGCCTGGCTGAAATACTGTTGGAGTTTGCTAAGCTCAAGAAAATAATGGCAAATTTCCGTCTCCCCGTGCATCAACACGGGGATCCACTCGCCATAAGCGGCTTCCAGTGCCGGATCGTCGCCGATATCCACCGTTTGCAGACTAAACGCGTAGTCCTTCTGCAGGGCCTGTAACTGGCCCTGCATCGCCTCGCACAGGTGACAGCCTGACCGCCGATACAGGGTTAATTGCAGCGGCGTACTCATTCCCCCAGGCGAATGGTCATAAACAGCGGCGCCTTGCCCCGCTGGACCAGCATCGGCAGCAGCTTGTCGCGGGGCAGATCGGCAACCAGTTTGGCGAACTGTTTGGCGCTGGTGACGTTTTTGTGATTGATCATCAAAATCACGTCACCCTGGCGAATTTCGGCCTCGGCCGCCGGCCCTTCATGGACTTCCTTGACCAGCACGCCGCGCTTATCGCGAATCTCCAGTTGCTTGCGCTGTTCGCTGCTCAGATCCTCCAGCACCATGCCCAGTGTCTCGGCGGCTTTATCCGATTCGGATGGTCCGGAAGGCGCCACGGCGGCAAGCTCCTCTTCGGGGGGCAGCTCACCGATGTTAACCGTCAGATTGCGGCTCTTGCCTTCGCGAATAATCCTGACTTTGGCTTCCTCGCCCACCGGAAAGGAGGCCACGGCCAGTGGCAGGTCCGATTGACGATGAATCGTCTTACCGGCAAATTCGACTACCACATCGCCTTCCTTGAAGCCGGCTTCGGCCGCCGGACTGTCGGGCAGAACCCGCAGCACCACGGCACCCATCGGTTTTTTCATGCCGAAGGATTCGGCCAGTTCCTTGTTCACGTCCTGGATCAGGATACCCAGCCAGCCACGGCTGACGCGCCCCTGGGTCTTGATTTGTTCGACCACATCCATGGCCACGTCGATCGGGATGGCGAAGGAGAGTCCCATGAAGCCCCCGGAGCGGGTAAAGATCTGCGAGTTGATACCAACAACCTCGCCGTCCAGGTTAAACAGCGGACCACCCGAGTTACCGGGATTGATAGCCACATCGGTCTGGATAAACGGCACATAATTTTCACTGGGCAGGTTACGATTAATGGCGCTGATCACCCCGACCGAAACCGAATGATCAAAACCGAACGGTGAGCCGATGGCCATGGCCCACTCACCGACTTTGAGCTCTTTCGAATTACCGATGGTTACCATTGGCAAGTCATTCGCCTCCACCTTGAGCAAGGCCATATCGCTGCGCTTGTCACTACCGATAATTTCGGCTTTCAGCTCGCGCCGATCACTCAGCCTCACGGTAATTTCCTCGGCATCCTTGACCACATGGTAATTGGTGACGATGTAACCGTCGGCGCTAATAATGAAACCAGAGCCCAGGGACTGGTTCTCGAACTCTTCCGGCGGGCCTGCACCGGGACCCTGTTCGCCAAAGAAACGTTCGAACAGATCGCCAAACGGTGAGCCTTCGGGAAACTCGGGAATATTAAAGCCCGGTGGCATGCCGTGCTCGCGGCTGATCTTCTGGGTTGTGCTGATATTCACCACAGCCGGACTGTTTTTCTCCACCAGCTCGGTGAAATCGGGCAATTTGCTATTACCGCCCAGCAGGGCCTGCGAGGGCGCGGCAAAAAATGCCAGGACCAGAAACAGACTTAACCAGTTAACAATACGTACTTTCATCAAAACCTCTTGCTTGAATCACGGTTCCTTTAATTTACGGAACCTTTAATCGACAGAACTTTATAATCTATGGTTCGGGGGTAACTGCATGGATGGAACTTGCTGCGGTTAATCCGGCCGACGGCATGCGTTGCAGAATGACCGGTTGATAACGGCTGTCGTTGGCGATACGGCGATTAAAAGCGCGTAGCCAGACAATCGCCAGCAGCATACCAATGACCGCAAACAGGATCGAGACCCCTTCCACGGCGCTGATCATCAATTGTTCGGCCAGCACCTTGCCGGTGACGGCAAACAGAAACAGGCTCAGCAGCGGTACTAGATAAACAGCCAGTGAACCGCTCAACATGGCCGACTCGTGCAGACCAATCACCACGGTCTCGCCTTCGCTGGCCTGAACCGAGTTCAAGACACGCATATGACTGGCTTTTTGCCCGACCACACTGGCCAGTACGGCGGTACCGCAACCCTTGTTGACCTGGCATTGTCCACAGGCCGTTTTACGCTGAGCCTTAACCCAGGCATGTTCCCCATCGCAACGGGTAACAACGGCAGTTTCCTCGATCATGGCGACTCCCGGTAGTGAACCGACTCACCGATCATTTTGACCGTGGCCTGCGGAACCTCGCCGACGACGGTCACATGATAGCCGTTCAGATTGCGGCCATGGGCATTGACCGCACCCATGTGCGATCCCCCGAACAGGTTATCGCCGCTCTTGTTATCGTCCTTTTCAATGAACACCGACACCGAGGCCAGGCCGTCGGAGTAAACCCGATGTTCGACCGGCATCACACTGTTCGGAATGCGGTGCATGCGCGACATATCCTGTTTGAAGCCCGGCGGTAACGTCGCGATATGCCAGGCCGAAGCCTGTTCGGTTTCATCGGACTGCGTATTACCACTCGCCTCGTACCAGGTAAAATCTTCCTTATTGATATCCGGCTCCAGCGCATCTTCGGGAACATCATCCAGAAAAATGATCTGGGTAAACATAAACTGCTCAACCGGCTTGTTGTTTTCGTTGAGTAAATTGGTTTTAAGTAACAGGCCGGTTTTTTCATGCACCCACAGGAGATGGCCGTAACGCAAATTATCCCGGGGTTCGATCAGAATCTTTTGGGTCGGCTCACCCGCCACTTTGTCCTTACCGGCCAGCGAAAGCTGGTAATGGTCGTTCAGCTCGCCAACCTTGACGGGGAATAGCGGTGGGTATTTGGCTCGTGGGCGGCTTTTTTCCACCATGACCGACTGACTGTCCGGGTAGATACAGGTCACCCGATCACCGTCGCGCAGCACCTCGCGCCCCGTGCCATCCATGGAAATCAGGCGTTCACGCTCACCGGCTTCGCTAACGCTGTGGATAATACGGATCGAACTGAGCTGATCCTGCTGACCGTAGACGAAGGTGCCTTCATAATTGAGCATGTGCGCGGCCTGGTGCATTTTCTCCAGCCAGGGCTGCACCTCGGCGATATCCGATGCCCAGGCCTGCAGGGAGAGGCCGGCACCGAACAGTACCGTCGCCAGTTTATTTCTCATCGGCACCGGCAACACGTTGCGACGGGGTTACGCTGACAATCCGCATGTACGGCAGCATGCCCTGCATGCGCGATGAAATGGAATACTCGTTATGGTTGATCAGATAGCTACTGAGCTTGGATTGCACTTCGCTGTCAATCGGCTGTTGCGCCTGGGCCGGGTTGCCGCTGACCGCACGATAGTCGTCACTGCCGGTCTGAGCACTGGCGATGGACGGTTGTGCTGACGGGATATCACCCGGGTTGTCTTGCTGGACAGTCAGGACCGCCACCGTTGCGACCGTGGCGGCAATGGCCAGGCCGGCCACCTGGCGACGCAGCCCCTGTCCAAAACGCCGGGCGGCCGGGCGCAGTACGGTAGGTTCTTCCTGCAGGGCCGCGCTGACGCGATCGGCAAAATCCGGGGAAGAAACGGTCTGACTGTGTCCCGACAGAACATCCCGAATCAGATGATACCGGGTCCAGCGGGCACGGGCCTCGGTGTCCTGTTTGAGTGACTCGAGCACCTGCGGATGATATTCATCATCCATGAATGCCGAAAGTTTTTCATCGCTGTTATTGCTCATACCACCACCACATTACAATTAACCGAGTAACGGTTTCAATTTTTTGTCCACTGCCTCACGGGCGCGAAAAATACGCGACCGCACGGTCCCAATCGGACAATCCATTGCCTCGGCTATTTCTTCGTAGCTCATCCCCTCCAGTTCGCGCAGGGTGATCGCTGTTTTCAAATCGTCCGGTAGATCGTCAATGGCGCGGCCGATAACCTGCTGGATCTCGTCCCTGAGTGCCATTTTCTCCGGTGTTGCATACTCCTTTAGACCGGATTCCCCCTCGTAATGTTCCGCGTCACTGGCCTCGATATCATCCGCCGGCGGGCGCCGATCCTGGGCAACAAGAAAATTCTTGGCGGTATTGATCGCAATCCGGTAGATCCAGGTATAAAACGCACTGTCCCCCCGAAACCGTGGCAGCGCCCGATAGGCCTTGATGAAGGTTTCCTGCGCGAGATCCTCGAGCTCGGCCTGATTGCGCACATAGCGGGACAAAACTTTCATAACCCGCTGCTGGTATTTCATTACCAGTGCGTCGAAAGCTTTTTTATCCCCGGCCTGTACGCGCTCAACAAGCAGCTGGTCCGTTGTCTTACCGCCCATTCGGGCTACTTCCCCTTTAAATTTGGGCCAAGCCACCCGAATACTTCCCCTGTGACCGCAATCTTGTGGGAGAGTTCGCCTGGCCGCCGGTTTTCTGGTTATATTGCCGGTTTCCTCAATTGTGACATTTCGCGCCACAATCCGTACAATTCTAATCTTATCTGGCCGAGATGAGAAATCTCCCGGCACTTTCAATCGCAACCGGACAACCAGGCTCGACATCATTCATGCAGATTACATCCGACGTGCTTGTTATCGGTGGCGGTGCCGCCGGCCTCAGTCTGGCGCTGCGCCTGGCTGACGATTATTCGGTTTCCCTGATCGCAAAAGGCATACTAAAAGAAGGGTCTACCTTCTATGCCCAGGGCGGTGTCGCGGCGGTGCTTGGACCGGACGACAGCCTGGAATCCCACATCGAGGACACCCTGGAGGCCGGTGGCGGTCTGTGCGATGAACAGGTGGTCCGTTTCACCGTCCAGCACGGCGCGGAAAACATCCAGTGGCTGATCGACAAGGGCCTCGCCTTCACCCGGGACGACAAACAGCCGGACGAATACCATCTGACCCGCGAAGGGGGCCACTCCCACCGCCGCGTGATCCATGCCACCGACGCCACCGGCAAGGCGATCGAGACCACGCTGGAAAACGAGGTCCGCCGTCATCCCAATATCCGCCTGTACGAGAACCACATTGCAGTAGATTTGATTACCGGGGCCAAGCTGGGCCTGGAGCATAACCGCTGCCTGGGCGCCTACATCCTGGATCGCGCCGCCGACCGGGTGCGGGTCTTTCGGGCCAACCAGACCGTGCTGGCCACTGGCGGTGCCAGCAAGGTCTATCTGTATACCAGCAACCCCGATACCTCCACCGGCGACGGCATTGCCATGGCGTGGCGCGCCGGCTGCCGGGTCGCCAACATGGAATTCAACCAGTTTCATCCCACCTGCCTCTATCACCCGCATGCCAAATCGTTTCTGATCACTGAGGCGATCCGGGGCGAAGGCGGGAAACTGAAACTGCCCGATGGCAGTACCTTCATGGAAAAATTCGATAGCCGCGCCGAGCTGGCGCCGCGGGATATCGTGGCCCGCGCCATCGACCATGAAATGAAACGCCTCGGCGCCGACTGCCTCTATCTGGATATCAGCCACAAGCCGGCTGACTTTATTCAGCAGCATTTTCCAACGGTCTATCAGCGTTGTCTGGATTTTGGCTACGACATGACCCGCGAGCCGATTCCGGTGGTACCGGCCGCGCATTATACCTGCGGTGGCATCATGACCGATCTCAACGGCAAAACCGATCTGGACGGTCTTTATGCCATTGGCGAAACCGCTTTCACCGGTTTACATGGCGCCAACCGCATGGCCAGTAACTCCCTGCTCGAGTGCCTGGTGTTTGCCCAGGCCGCGAATCTGCATATCCGCCGACAAAGAGCTGAAAACGAGCCCGAAGAGGTCGCTATCCCGGACTGGGACGAAAGCCGGGTCACCGATTCGGACGAGGAAGTGGTCGTCACCCATAACTGGGATGAACTGCGCCGCTTCATGTGGGACTATGTCGGCATCGTACGCAGCAACAAACGCCTGCAACGGGCCGAGCACCGTGTACAACTGCTGCTGTCGGAGATCGATGAATACTACGGTAATTTCCGCGTCACCAACGACCTGCTCGAGCTGCGTAATCTGGCGCTGGTCGCCAACCTGATCATCCGCTCCGCCATGGCCCGTCACGAAAGCCGGGGTCTGCACTACAACATTGATTATCCCGAGCGCGACAACGCCCACAACACCGTCCTGCAACCGAACCATCACTTCACCGCCACGTCGGCAATGGCGCAGGCGGAATAAAAAAGTTCTGAGTTCTGAGTTCTGAGTGCTGAGTGCTGAGTGCTGAGTACTTAGTACTCAGACGTAGTGCGCAGTGCTACCTGACATTCCACCTATCGGACGATTTTTTATCGCGAAGACGCGAAGTCTCGAAGTAGGTTAATTCTCCTTCGTGACTTCGTGACTTCGTGGTGAGGTTTTATAAACATCCTAGCACCTAGTACCTAGTACCTTAATCCCTAACCCCCACATCCTCCCTGGAAGACCCCGCATACTGCAATCGTAGCCACAACAGGTGCCACTGTTCTTTGGGCAGACTGTCAGGTAAGAGTACGATATAAAGTCGTCGTCCGTTTACAGGCTGCAAGTGCAGAATGATCAAGCCGCGCGTGATGTAGGTAGACGGCAACAGTGACAGATCCGGCCAATGCTGCTCGTCCACCAGGTAGTCCCAGGCGCCATCGGTCCGCCAGATCAGGCGCGTTGTTCGCCGACTGTCCCGGTAATAACGCCACAACCACCACAGCAGGCTCACCATCACAGCCAGTGATAACGCAAAACGGGCCCATAGCGGCAAGGTCAGCGGCTGCAACAGCGCCATAGCGGCCAGGATATGCAGGACGACCAGATAAATCAGTAAATAGCGGGAAGGTCTCGGCTCAAGTTCCAGCCGACGTTCGAATCTGTTCTGCCACATGCGCCACATCCCTGTCGTGTGGGACACCGTGCCCCATCAAAAACGCCAGTAATTGCTGATCCGGATACGCCAGCAAGATCAGCAGGGCCTCCTTTTCCCGATCACTGAGCCGGTGGTAATGCTGCTCGACAAACGGTAATAACAACAAATCCAGTTCCAACATGCCGCGTCGGCATTGCCAGAGAACGCGTGCC
Organism: uncultured Thiohalophilus sp.; assembly: GCA_964405505.1. GTDB lineage: Bacteria > Pseudomonadota > Gammaproteobacteria > UBA6429 > Thiohalophilaceae > Thiohalophilus. The sequence continues at coordinate 22,276 of CAYOOC010000012.1, read as the reverse complement.
CGATCGACCTGACCGGCTTCGGCCTCCGGCATGCTCAGAACATCTCCTTGACCATCAGTTTTTTGATGTTGTTAATCGCCTCGGTCGGATTGAGCCCCTTGGGGCAGACGTTGACGCAATTCATGATGGTATGGCAACGAAACAACCGGTACGGCCCGTCCAGTTCCTCAAGCCGTTGTGCCACCGCCTGATCACGGCTGTCCGCCATGAAACGATAAGCCTGTAACAGAGCCGCGGGACCCCGGAACTTGTCCGGATTCCACCAGAACGAAGGACATTGCGTGGTACAGCAACCGCACAAAATACATTCGTACAGACCGTCGAGTTTTTCCCTCTCCTGCGGCGTTTGCCGGTATTCGACTTCCGGCTCGGGATCCTCGACGATGAGATACGGCTTGACTGCGCGGTAGTGCTCAAAAAACTGATCCATGTCGACCACCAGATCCCGAATCACCGGCATCCCGGGTACCGGCCGTACCACGACCGGCTCTTTTAAGTCCGCTACCGGCGTCAGACACCCCAGCGCATTGGTGCCATTGATATTCAGCGCATCCGAACCACACACCCCTTCGCCGCAGGAATGGCGAAATACCAGCGTCTCATCCTGTTCCTTGATCTTGAGCAACGCATCCCGCAGCATCATCCCCGGCCGGGTATCCAGCTCGTACTCCTGCATCCAGGGCTTCTGGCCACTTTCCGGATCGTATCGATAAATTTGAAATCGCATCGTCTCAGCTCATCAAGGTTATCAAGTTTTGTTTACTGTACAAGTCCAGCCTTGTCTCTACCACTTTTCGAAAAGGGCCGAGGAGGAATTTATTGGGACTGATTTTATGTCATCCCTCCCTATCCCTCCCCTTGCAGGGGAGGGAATGATCTGGCGACTGGCACGATCATCCCCCCTCCCACAGGGAGGGGGTCAGGGGAAGGGGATAAAAAAACCTCGTTCCTCGTCACTCGTCCCTTCTCCTAGCCCCTAGGACCTAGCCCCTGGTCACTGATTCAGTAGACTCGCTCCTTCGGCGGAAACGTGTCCACGGTCATCGGCTTTAATGTCACCGGCTTGTAATCCAGACGATGCTGTTCCTTATAGTATAGCGAGTGTTTCAACCAGCGTTGATCGTCACGATCGGGATAATCCATCCGCGAATGGGCACCGCGGCTTTCCCGCCGACCCAGGGCCGAGCTGACCGTGGCAATAGCAATGTCCATCAGGTTTTCCAGCTCCAGCGCCTCGATCCGGGCGGTATTGAAAATCTTGCTGTGATCTTTTAAACGTACATCCTGCATTCGCTGCTCGAGTCCCAGCACCTTGTCGAGCCCCTGTTGCAGGATCTCTTCGCTGCGAAATACACCGCAATAGTTTTCCATGGTGCTCTGTAATTCCTTTTTCAAAGCGGGCACCGATTCCCCCTCGCCTTTTTGCTCCCAACGCTGCAAGTGCGCCATCGCCTGTTCCACACTCTCCTGCGACAGTGGCCGGTGGTACCGGTTGTCATTCAGATATTCAATGATGTCATTGCCGGCGGCACGACCAAAGACCACGATGTCCAGCAGGGAGTTGCCGCCCAGTCGGTTGGCGCCATGTACCGAGACGCAGGCGCATTCGCCCGCGGCATACAGTCCCGGGATCGATTCCTGGCCCTGTTCCACCGGTACCACCACCCGGCCGTGACGATCGGTCGGGATCCCGCCCATGGTGTAATGGGCGGTGGGAAAGACCGGAATCGATTCCTCGGCCGGATCGATATGCAGAAAGGTTTTCACCGTATCGCAAATGCCCGGCAGGCGTTTATACAGCACATCGCGGCCCAGATGATCGAGCTTTAGCATGACGTGATCGCCATTTTCACCACAGCCACGGCCTTCGCGCACTTCGGTGGCAATCGCCCGGCTGACCACGTCGCGACTGGCCAGATCCCGGGCATGCGGCGCGTAGCGCTCCATAAAACGCTCGCCATCCCGGTTGGTCAGATAACCGCCCTCGCCGCGCGCACCTTCGGTAATCAACATCCCCCGTCCGGCGATACCGGTCGGATGAAACTGGAAAAATTCCATGTCCTGCAACGGAATGCCGGCCCGTAGCGCCATTGCCAGTCCGTCACCGGTATTGATATGGGCATTGGTGTTAGTACGAAACAGCTGGCCGGCGCCGCCGGTGGCCAGCAGCGTGGTCTTGGCCTCGATCAGCAACGGCTCGCCGGTTTCAATCTCCAGCACCAGGGCACCGAGAATAAAGCCGTCTTCGTCCTTGATCAGATCGATCGCAAAGTACTCGTCAAAGAAATGGGTTTTGGCGCGAATGTTCTGCTGATAGAGCGTATGCAAAATGGCATGGCCGGTACGATCCGCCGCCGCACAGGTGCGTGCGGCCTGATCGCCGCCGAAGTTCTGGCTCTGCCCGCCAAACGGACGCTGATAGATCTTGCCGTTATCCAGCCGGCTGAAGGGTACACCGGCATGTTCCAGCTCTACCACCAGATTCGAGGCCGAGCGGCACATATATTCGATGGCATCCTGATCGCCGAGATAATCACTGCCCTTGACCGTATCGTACATGTGCCAGTGCCAGCTGTCGGGCAAGACATTGGCCAGTGCCGCATTCATTCCCCCCTGGGCCGCGACCGTGTGCGAACGGGTCGGAAAGACCTTGGAGACGACCGCCACACTGGCTTCGGCACGCGCAAGCTGCAGCGCGGCCCGCAGGCCACCGCCACCGGCCCCGATAACCAGGGTATCGAATTGTCGTTTGGCAATTGTCATACCGCCACCACCGAAATCAAAATCCACATCGACCAGACACCCAGCACCAGGAGCATTAATAAAAGGATCACCAGAATCGCAAACCGCAATACCAGCGAATGAATATAATCGACCAGAATGTCGCGCACCCCGACACCGGCATGAAACAGCACCGCCATCACGAACAGCGCCGTCGCGATATTCACTGGTAGACAGGCCAGTAACGATCGCCACTGTTCGTAATCCAGCGGACCGCCCAGCAGGTAGGCCACCCCTGCCACGATGACAAACAGGGAAATATAGATTGAAGTCAGACGTTGCCAGAGCCAGGCCCGCAAGCCCTGTGCATGCAAACTCACAGGAACACTCCCGACACTAATAGTATGAGTATGAGCAGGGCAAGCGCCGCCACACTCCAGGCACTGGCACGCGCGGGAGGCAAACGAATACCGATATCAAGATCCAGCAGCAAAAAGCGGATCCCGGACAACAGATGGGATAATAGCGCCCAGAGTATCAGGACCGTGGCCACACTGCCCCATCCTGAATCCAACAGGGCAATGACCTGTGCAAAACCCGGTTCACTTTGTAGTGAATACGCGAAAAGAAACACGACCAGCGGCAGGGAGATCACCAGCAAGGCGCCGCTGACGCGATGGGCGAAGGAGACAACCCCGGTTACAGGCAAATGAATCCGGAACAGGTTAAGGAATTTTGGCCGCACGTTTTTTGTTGTCATTGTTTCCAGTCTAGCCGTTTCAGCGCCGACGTCCAGCCGGATGCCGCAGGTGCTAACAACTTACGAGAATCGCGCAATCAATGTTACTATCAATCATCTGTCGACACATATCAAGCGGCGAGAATGGTCAAGTTATGAACAGCGAATGGCAAACGTTTTTACAACAGCAACAGGCGACACTCGAGGGCGATCGGATCATCGATTTCGGTGATGCGGCGCAGGAACGCCAGGCGGTCGAATCGGGCACCGTGCTCGCCGATCTCTCCCACCTGGGTCTGATCGCGGCCGGCGGGAGCGACGCCGAAACATTCCTGCAGGGACAGTTCACCAATGATATCCAGCAGGTCACAGCGCAACAGAGTCAGTTGACCGCCTATTGCAATCCCAAAGGCCGCATGCTCGCCAGCATGCGCCTGTTCCGCCGCGAGGATCGCTATTTTCTGAGCCTGCCGCGAAGTGTGCTGGAGGCGACCCTCAAGCGCCTGCGCATGTTCGTTCTGCGCAGCAACGTGACCCTGGACGATGCCAGTGACGAACTGGCGCGCTTCGGTCTGGCCGGCCCTGACGCTGAGAAACTCCTCGGCGCCCAACTGCCGGCCCTGCCCGGCGCCGTCAATGAGGTCGTCCAGCACGCACAGCTGAGCGTGATCCGCATACCCGGCCCGCAGCCCCGGTTTGAAATCCACGGCCCGGCCAGTGACCTGACGAGGTTGTGGCAGGCGTTACAATCCGGCGCCACGCCGGTCGGCTACCCCGCCTGGAGCTGGCTGGATACCGTGGCCGGGGTTCCCACCGTGGTGCCCGAAACGGTCGAGGCCTTTGTGCCGCAAATGGCCAATCTGCATAGCCTGGGCGGTATCAGCTTCACCAAGGGCTGTTACACCGGTCAGGAAGTGGTAGCCCGCATGCACTACCTGGGCAAACTCAAACGACGCATGTACCGGGCCCATGTCGACATCGACACGCCCCCGGTTCCCGGCGAGCCACTCTATAATGCCGGCGCGGGCACTGATAACAGTGCCGGCAAAGTGGTTCTGGCGCAGCTCGCGCCACAGGGCGGGGTGGATTTGCTGGCGGTATTGCAAATCAGCAGCGTCGAGGCCGCTCCGCTCCATCTCGGCCAGCCCGACGGTCCCGCCCTGAACCTGCTCGATTTGCCCTACGAGGTTGCCAACGAGGCCTGAGGCTTCAGGCTGAACGGCGCCGATTAAACTTAAGTCCCTGAGGTATCTGCCGATAATTCCCGCAGACACCTCGATTGACGAAGGAGCACTGTGTGTCCTTACAACAAGAATTCATTAATCAACTGCTGTCGGATTTAAAGAACGACAAACTGGTTCTGCCGACGCTGCCCGAAGTGGCCCTCAAGGTTCGAGACACTCTGGAAGATGAAAATGCCTCGCTGATCGATGTCGCCCGGGTGGTCACTTCCGATACCGCGCTCTCTGCCCGTCTGATCCAGGTCGCCAATAGCCCCCTGCTGCGCGCCAATCGCCAGATCGAAACCGTCGAGGCCGCGGTGACCCGCATGGGCAGTAACATGGTGCGTAATCTGGTCACCAGTATCGCCATGGAGCAGATGTTCCAGGCCACCTCTGATATCACCGACAAGCGGCTGCGCCGCCTGTGGGAACACAGCACCGAGGTCGCCGCGATCAGCAGTGCGCTGGCCCACACCCAGCCGGGGCTGCAGCCCGATCACGCCCTGCTGGCCGGCCTGGTGCACGACATCGGCGCCCTGCCCATTCTCAGCCGGGTCGAGGACTATCCCGAACTGCTGGAAGACGAGCCAACCCTCGATACCATCATCGCCACCGCGCACCCCAAACTGGGCGAAGCCATACTCAAGGCCTGGAACTTCCCCGCCGACATCATCGCCGCCGCTGCCGACCATGAAAACCTGGAGCGGGATCACAACGGCCCGGCCGATTACACCGACCTGGTCATCGTCGCCAACCTGCAAAGCCTGCTGGGCACCGAACACCCGCACACCAAACTGGACTGGAGCAAGGTTCCCGCCTTCGCCAAGCTCGGTCTCGAACCCGATGTCAGCATCGTTGACATCGAAGTCGGCCAGAACGTCGAGGCGGTCAAGGCCGCGCTCAGCACCGGCGGCTGAACAAACCAACAACACCAAAACAAAAAGCCGGCGTCAGCCGGCTTTTTTAGTCTTTTCATTAACGCAAAGGACGCAAAGGACGCAAAGACGCAGAGTTCGCAAAGAATTTTTTATTCATTCTCCAAGTCAGACTGCATCAATATAGCCGGAAATCATCAATAAAAACTTTGCGTCCTTTGCGTCTTTGCGATCTCTGCGTTATTTACAGAGAGTCAAAAAAGTTATCAACCCATGTCCGGCCGCATGTGCGGGAAGAGCAGGACGTCACGGATCGAGGGGGAATCGGTGAAGAGCATGACCAGGCGGTCGATACCGATACCCTCGCCCGCCGTGGGCGGCATGCCGTGTTCCAGGGCGGTGACATAGTCCTCATCGTAATACATAGCTTCGAGATCGCCGGCTTCCTTTTCTTCCACCTGTTGACGGAAGCGTTCGGCCTGGTCCTCGGCGTCGTTGAGCTCGGAGAAGCCGTTGGCGATTTCGCGGCCGCCGACGAAGAATTCGAAACGGTCGGTGACGAAGGGATCGGTGTCATTACGTCGCGCCAGCGGGGAGACCTCGGTCGGATAGGCAGTGATAAACGTGGGATCTTTGAGGCGATGCTCGACGGTCTTCTCGAAGATTTCGATCTGCACCTTGCCCAGGCCATAGCTCTCTTTCAGTTCTACGCCGAGGCGTTTGGCATGTTCGCGGGCTCTGTCCAGATCGTCCAGATCATCAGATGAGATGTCCGGATTGAAATGCAGGATCGACTCCTTGACGCTCATGCGCGCAAAGGGCTTGCCGAAGTCGTATGCCTCGCCCTGATAGGTCACCAGCGTGTTGCCCAGAACGGACTGGGCGGTGTCGCGCAGCATCGCTTCGGTAAGATCCATCAGATCGCGGTAATCGGCATAGGCCTCGTAGAACTCGAGCATGGTGAACTCGGGATTATGCCGGGTGGAGAGGCCTTCGTTACGGAAGTTGCGGTTGATCTCGAACACTCGTTCAAAACCACCGACCACCAGGCGCTTGAGATAGAGCTCCGGCGCGATGCGCAGGTACAGGTCCATATCCAGTGCGTTATGGTAGGTGGAGAACGGCCGCGCGGTCGCCCCGCCGGGAATGACCTGCATCATCGGGGTTTCCACTTCCAGAAAGCCGCGATGGGTCAGAAACTCGCGGATATGGGTGATGATCTTCGAGCGGATCTGGAAGGTCGTGCGTGACTCCTCGTTCATGATCAGATCGAGATAACGCTGGCGATAGCGGGTCTCCTGATCGGAGAGGCCCTTGAACTTCTCGGGTAGCGGTCGCAGGGATTTGGTCAGCAAACGAACGCTGTCCGCCTTGATAGATAACTCGCCAGTCTTGGTCTTCATCAACGTGCCTTCGGCGCCGATGATGTCGCCCAGATCCCACTTCTTGAACTGTTCGTTGTAGATCCCCTCGGGCAGATCGTCGCGGCGCACATAGAGCTGAATACGTCCCGACATATCCTGCACGGTACAGAAACTTGCCTTGCCCATGATGCGGCGCAACATCATGCGCCCGGCCACGCTTACGCGTACCGGATTGGCTTCAAGCTCCTCGGCGCTCTTCTCGCCGTATTCAGCGTGCAGCTCACCGGCCATCACATTACGACGAAAGTCGTTGGGAAATGCCACGCCGGATTCGCGTAACTCGCCCAGCTTGCGCCGCCGCTCGGCGATCAGCTTGT
>CAYOOC010000012.1:0-14877 GCA_964405505.1 uncultured Thiohalophilus sp. | reverse complement strand
CTTTTCAGACTGGCCTCGACAAACTGGTTCAGATCGCCGTCGAGCACGGCCTGGGTGTTGCTGGATTCGACGCCGGTGCGCAGGTCCTTGATGCGGGACTGGTCCAGGACGTAGGAGCGGATCTGGCTGCCCCAGCCGATGTCGGATTTGGTCTCTTCCTGTGCCTGCTTCTCGGCATTCTGTTTTTGCAGCTCCATCTCGTACAGCTTCGCCCTGAGCTGGTTCATGGCGTGATCCTTGTTCTGGTGCTGGGAGCGTCCGCTCTGGCACTGGACGACGATGCCGGTCGGCTCGTGGGTGATGCGCACGGCCGAGTCGGTCCGGTTGACGTGCTGTCCGCCAGCGCCACTGGCACGATAGGTATCAATGCGCAGATCGGACGGGTTGATGTCGATCTCGATCGAGTCATCCACTTCCGGATAAACAAATACCGAGGCAAACGAGGTGTGGCGACGATTGCCCGAGTCGAACGGCGATTTGCGTACCAGGCGGTGCACGCCGGTTTCGGTGCGCAACCAGCCGTAGGCGTATTCGCCGCTGAACTTGACCGTGGCGCTTTTGATGCCGGCCACCTCGCCTTCGGAGACTTCGATCAATTCGGTGGTAAAGCCGGCGTTCTCACCCCAGCGCAGATACATGCGCAGCAGGATATTGGCCCAGTCCTGCGCCTCGGTGCCGCCGGAACCGGCCTGGATATCGATAAAGGCGTTCTTATCGTCCATCGGCCCGGAGAACATGCGCTGGAACTCCAGCCGTTCGAGATGTTTCTCCTGCTCGTCCAGATCGGCAACGACCGCATTAACCGTGGCTTCATCCTGTTCCTCGATGGCCATTTCCAGCAATTCGTCGGCCTCATCGAGTTTCCGGGTCAGTTCGGTAATGGTGTCGACGATCTTTTCCAGATGGGCCCGCTCGCGGCCCAGTTCCTGGGCATGGTCGGGGTTGTTCCAGATATTCGGGTCTTCAAGTTCCCGGCTAACTTCAGTCAGCCGTTCCTGTTTGGTATCGAAGTCAAAGATACCCCCTCAGGGCTTCGAGTCGCCCTTGCATGTCCTTGATACGGGTCTGGATTGCGTTGACTTCCAACATACTGATAAACCACCGGAAAATGTGAAGCGCGTATGATACACGAATTCCCTGATCTTGGCGATGGGAGGGATCCAGGCGATAGGCGGAATCTACGCGAGCGGACGCAGATAGCGTACCAGCAATTGCAGGTTGCGCTGGCCGCGGTACTCGTTGACGTCCAGCTGATAGACCAGCTCGACCTGGCTCACCTCGACCGGCCAGGCGTGGTCCACGTGATTGAAGGCGATGGCATCGAACAAGCGATCCGGGGCATCGGGATGGCGCAACACCATTTTCAGATGGTGCTCGCCGACGATGCGCCGCTGCACCAGCTCGAACTCGCCATCGAACAGCGGCTCCTCGAAGCCCTGCCCCCAGGGACCAGCCTGGCGGATCGCCTCGGCCAGTTCCAGGGTCATCTCCTCGGCCGCCAGCGGACCGTCGCTGAAATGCTCACCGCACAGCTCGGCGTCATCCAGGTGGCGACGCACCTCGGCATCGAAGGCCGCGGCAAAATCCGCGAAATGCGCCCGTGGCAAGCTCAGGCCGGCAGCCATGGCATGGCCGCCGAACTTGCTGATCAGATCGGGATGGCGGGTGGCGACGGCATCCAGCGCATCGCGAATATGCAGGCCGCGCACCGAGCGGGCCGAGCCCTTGATCTCGCCGTTGGCGGTCGCGGCGAAGGCAATCACCGGGCGATGCACCTGCTCCTTGACCCGCGAGGCCAGAATCCCGACCACCCCTTCATGCCAGTTCTCGTCGAACAGACAGAGTCCGTGCGGCAGGTTTTGCTCGTCCAGCTGCATGTTGTCCAGCAACTGCAGGGCATCCTGCTTCATCGTCGCCTCGACACCGCGCCGCTCGCGATTCAGGTTATCCAGTTGTTGCGCCAGCTCGCGCGCTTTTGGTTCATTCTCCGCCAGCAGGCATTCGATGCCGTGGGACATGTCATCCATGCGCCCAGCCGCATTGAGACGCGGGGCAATAAAAAAGCCGATATCGCTGGCACTTAGCCGCTCGGCCGTGCGCCCGGCCACCTCGATCAGGGCCCGAATCCCGGGCCGTGCCTGGCCGGCGCGCAGCCGTGCCAGTCCCTGCGCCACCAGGATGCGGTTGTTGCGATCCAGCGGGACCAGGTCGGCCACCGTCCCCAGTGCAACCAGGTCAAGGTATTGCGCCAGATTCGGCTGATCGATGCCCTGTTGCTCAAACCAGTTGAGTTCACGCAACCGGGCGCGCAGCGCCATCAACAGATAGAACATCACACCGACCCCGGGCAGCGCCTTGCTGGGGAAGCTGTCATCCGGCTGGTTGGGGTTGAGGATCGCCTCGGCCGCGGGTAATTGCTCGCCGGCCAGGTGATGATCGGTAATCAATACCTTGATGCCCTGCGCGTTGGCCGCCTCCACCCCACTGAGACTGGCGATGCCGTTATCCACGGTGATGATCAGATCCGGCTGGTACTCGCGTGCCACCTCGACGATCTCGGGGGTAAGGCCATAACCGAACCTGAAACGATTGGGCACCAGGTAATCGATCTGCCTGAGGCCCATCGCCTGCAACGCGGCAACGGCCAGCGCGGTACTGGTCGCCCCGTCGGCATCGAAGTCGCCGACGATCAACACCCGTTGCTGTTGTTGCAATGCCTCGATTAACAGATCGACGGCGCGATCGATGTCCTTGAGCTGTTGATAGGGCAACAGCTTTTGCAATTCGTATTGCAATTCGTCCGGATCGTGCACTGCTCGCGCAGCAAATACGCGCGCCAGAACCGGATGCAGATCTGTCGCCAGCAATGGCATTTTGTCCGGCAAGGAACGACGCCGGATATGCTGCTCAAACCCCATTGCTCACCCACTTTGCCAATGGCCGACGGCGCCGCCACCAGCGCTGTAACGTATGTTTGGTTAATTGATAGCGTTTACCGTCAGCCGGCAGCAGCGTCAGGCACTGATAGCGGTTTTGTTGCAGACCCGCGAGTAACGGTTGCAACCACAGGGTTTGAAACTGTTGCACGGCCGTCACCCAGGCGAAGGGATCATGCTCACGCAACGGCTGAAGGCAACCCCCGGTGTGGAGCAGAACCTCCCCACGGCAATCCTGCAACAGCGTCTCGGTTGATTCGGGTAAATCCTCGCTGTTCACCTGATGAAAGCGGGCCAGCGCATCCAGCAGCCAGTCGTCGGTATACACCTGTTGCCAGCGCGAAGTTGACTTGCCGGGTAAATGGCCACCACCCCACAGCCACAGACTGTTAACGGTCAGGCGCCCTTCGGCCTCGCGTTGCTGATTGACCGGGTGATCGTAAAGTAGCATCTGCACCTCGTTCATCAGCCGACGCCACTCGCCGGCCGACTCGCCACGCGGCAGATGGGGATTGATATCCTGCAACAGGAGCGAAGGTAGCGGCGAGGTCTGCAGTTCGGGCGTCTCGGGCAAACTTAGATACCAGTGATGAGGCTGGCCCATGATCAGCCGCAGGCCGTCCTGATGAAGATGCCGGTTAATACTCTCGACCAGCTGTTGCGCCTCATCGCTATCCAGGCGCAACTCCTGATGACCCCGCAGCACGGCACTGGTCATATCCGCCTGCAAATAAACCGGATCGGCACGCAGGCAAAAGTTTTCCAGTTGCAGCTGCTGCACCGACTGACAAATGGCGGCAGCGGGATAATCACCGGTCGTACCGGGCTCGATACCGAACAACTGAAACAGGCCGGCGTAAGCGTCGTTAATCGGATCGGGTTTTATATCAGCACGGGAGAGTGCCTTCTCCAGCGCAGTGAAGTACGGCAGTTCAGCAGAAGAAAGTTGCGACAACACCGGCTGCGGCCCCAGCAAACCGGGTACATAGACTGTAATCTGACAGTCCGTCATCATCGCCATAGAAACTCCCGGGGTAGTGACACTAACAAGGGTTCAATAATGCTCGCTCGTCCCCGATTTCTGAAAACCGTTTATGTTGCGCTGGCACCGGCCTTCGCCGGGACAGGCTCCAGCCAGCATACAGACCCGACCCCGGTCACACACTGGATTCCGGCTCAAGGCCGGAATGACGACAATAAGTTCCTAGCACTCAGTACTCAGCACTATTTTATCTGCCAACTGCCCTCTGCCAACTTTGTTTATCCCATATTCGCCAGTATCGCCTTCTTGACTTCTTCGAGCGTGGCGTCGACGGCCTGCACCGGCGTACTTTGCTGGATGGCGATATCGGGATCTTTCAGACCATGGCCGGTCAGGGTGCAGACGATGGTACTCCCCTCGGGGATCGTGCCGCTGGTGATATCCCGCATGGCGCCGGCCAGCGAGGTGGCTGAAGCCGGCTCACAGAATACGCCTTCTTTTTCGGCCAGCAGTTTCTGCGCAGCGAGGATTTCATCATCGCTACATTCATCGAACCAGCCACCGGACTCTTCCTTGACCTTCCAGGCCATGTCCCAGCTCTGCGGGTGGCCAATGCGAATCGCGGTGGCCAGGGTATCGGGATCATCCACCATCTTGCCGCGCATAAACGGCGCACTGCCGGCAGCCTGATAGCCGACCATCGTCGGACGGTTGCCGACGACGGCCCCCCCGGCATACTTGCAGTGTCCCTGACAGAAGGAACATGCCCCGGTGACATGATCGCCCGAGGCCGAGGAGTACTCGCAATAGCCGATCCAGTGTGCTGTTATATTGCCGGCATTGCCCACCGGAATACAATGGAAGTCCGGCGCACGCCCCAACTCCTCGACAATCTCGAACGCCGCGGTTTTCTGACCCTGCAGGCGATAGGGATTGATCGAGTTGACGATAGTCACCGGCGCTTCGTTCGCAACCTCCTTGACCAGTTGCATGCCTTTATCGAAGTTACCCTTGATCTGGATAACCGTGGCACCGTGCATCATCGCCTGGGCCAGCTTGCCCAGCGCGATCTTGCCATCGGGGATCAGCACGAACGCGGTAATTCCGGCACGCGCGGCATAGGCCGCGGCGGCCGCCGAAGTATTGCCGGTGGAAGCGCAGATGATCGCCTTGCTGCCCTCTTCCACGGCCTTGGTCACCGCCATAGTCATACCGCGATCCTTGAACGAACCGGTCGGGTTCAGCCCTTCGTACTTGACGTAGATATCCACGTCCTTGCCCAGCACCCTGGGGATATTGTTCAAACGAATCAGCGGCGTATTGCCCTCGCCCAGGCTGATAATACGGGTGTCATCATGCACCGGCAGGCGGTCACGGTACTTGTCAATCAAACCGGTATAACGGGTACGAAATGGCATTGTGTGGTTTCCTCGAATATTTCGGGTAGCGTGATGGTTGTTCCGACTCTACCCATTTGAACTAAATTCTGTGTTTGCGTGAGAGCGTGAGGTCGTGAGTCGCGAGATAACACGCCCCACTTCCGCTCTGGCGATTTTACGATTTCACGCTCTAACGCCCTCACGCCTTCAGCGATTCGACGCGGATGCGGGTGACGTTGCCGTGAATTGATTTCATGGCTTCGATCTTGGCAATCGCTTCGTTCATTTTGCTCTCGCGCACGACGTGGGTCAGCATGATGACATTGGCCTTGTCGGAACCTTCTATCGGTTCTTTCTGGATAATCGCCTCGATGCTGATATCGCGCTCGCCCAGGATCCGGGTCACTTCGGCCAGCACACCCGCCTTATCCTCGGCCTGCATGCGCAGGTAATAGGCCGTTTCGACCTCCGCGATATCGAGAATCGGCAGATCGCTGATCGCATCGGGCTGAAAGGCCAGGTGTGGCACGCGGTTTTCGGGATCGGTGGTCAGGACCCGCACCACGTCGACCAGATCGGCGACCACGGCCGAAGCGGTGGGCTCATCGCCGGCCCCGGCACCATAATATAAGGTGGGGCCAACGGCATCGCCCATCACCAGCACGGCATTCATCACGCCATCCACGTTGGCAATCAGCCGGCGTTCGGGAATCAGCGTCGGATGCACGCGCAGCTCCACACCTTTGTCGGTACGCCGGGTCAGACCCAGGTGTTTGATGCGATAACCCAGCTCCTCGGCATAGGCCACATCCTCGCGGGTGATGTTACTGATGCCCTCGGTATAGGTCGCCTCGAACTGCAACGGAATACCGAAAGCGATCGACGAGAGAATCGTCAGTTTGTGTGCCGCATCGATGCCTTCCACGTCGAAGGTGGGATCGGCCTCGGCATAGCCCAGTTCCTGCGCCTCTTTCAGGACATCCTCGAACTCACGGCCCTTGTCACGCATCTCGGTAAGAATGAAGTTACCGGTGCCGTTGATAATGCCGGCCAGCCACTGGATCTGGTTACCGGCCAGCCCTTCGCGGATCGCCTTTATAATAGGTATACCACCGGCCACCGCGGCTTCGAAGGCCACCATCACGCCCTTTTTCTGCGCTGCAGCGAAAATCTCGTTGCCGTGCTTGGCGATCAGCGCCTTGTTGGCGGTGACCACGTGCTTGCCCCGCTCGATCGCCTGCATGATCAGATCTTTGGCCAGGCCATCACCGCCGATCAGCTCGATGACGATCTCGATCTCGGGATTGTTGACGACCTCCTGGGGATCGGTCGTCAGCTCGATCCCGCTGGTGTCGCAAATGCGCGGCTTGTCCAGATCCCGTGCGGCGGCATGGGTAATCCGGATACCCCGGCCGGCACGTCGGGCAATCTCGCCCGCGTTGCGCTGCAATACATTCACGGTCCCGCCACCGACGGTCCCCAATCCCAATAAGCCTACTTTAACCGCTTCCACTGACTTGCTTCCTCTTTATGATTATTTGCCGGAGGCCTGTTTCTTGAGTTCATCGGGATCCCGGCGCAGCATGTCCCGGATACCCCGGATCGCCTGACGGGTACGATGTTCGTTTTCGATCAGGCCGAAACGCACATGATCGTCACCATAGTCCCCGAAACCGATGCCGGGCGACGCCGCCACCTTGGCTTCCTGTAACAGTAATTTTGAAAATTCCAGCGAGCCGATCTCTTTGTATTCCTGCGGGATCGGCGCCCAGACAAACATGGTGCCTTTGGGTTTTTCGATTTCCCAGCCCACGGACTTGAGCCCGTCACAGAGTACATCGCGCCGGGAACGATAACGCTCGACAATTTCCGTCACGCAATCCTGCGGTCCTTCCAGCGCGGAGATCGAGGCCACCTGAATTGGCGTGAACATGCCGTAATCGAGATAGGATTTCATCCGCGCCAGCGCCGCCACCAGGGTCGGGTTGCCGACCATGAAGCCGACCCGCCAGCCAGGCATGTTATAACTCTTCGAGAGGGAGTAAAACTCCACCGCCACATCCTTGGCCCCGTTGACCTGCAGGATCGATGGCGCCTTGTAACCGTCGAAGACGATGTCAGCATAGGCGATATCATGCACCACCCAGATCTGGTGTTCGCGGGCGATCTCCACCACCTTCTCGAAAAAATCGAGATCCACACACTGGGTGGTCGGGTTGCCGGGGAAGTTCAGCACCAGCATCTTGGGCTTGGGCCAGGAATCCTTGATCGCCTTCTCCAGGCCCTCGAAGAAGTCGATGCCTGGCACCAGTGGCACATGGCGAATGTCGGCGCCGGCGATGATAAAACCGTAGGGATGAATCGGATAAGCCGGGTTGGGGACCAGTACCGCATCGCCCGGCCCGACCGTGGCCAGCGCCAGGTGGGCCAGCCCTTCCTTGGAACCGATGGTGACAATGGCTTCGGAATCGGGATCCAGCTCCACATCAAAACGCTGCTGGTACCAGCGGCAGATGGCCCGACGCAGACGCGGGATACCGCGCGACAGGGAATAGCGATGGGTATCCGGGCGCTGGGCCACCTCGACCAGCTTGTCGACGATGTGTTGCGGGGTCGGCTGATCCGGATTGCCCATGCCGAAGTCGATGATGTCCTCGCCACGAGCCCGGGCCGCGGCCTTCAATTCACCAACAATATTAAAGACATACGGCGGCAGCCGTTTAATTCTCGGAAAATCGTCTATCAAGTGGGCAATCCGATAAGAATAAAGGGTTAATGGCCCGGGGCCCGCGCGCCTGCCCCGTCTCGTCGCAAAGCGGGTAACATTAACGGGTTCGCCGGTAGACTGTCAATGTTCCCGTAAATTTCAGGGACTTAGCCCACGATGGGACAGCGGACTTGACGCCGCGCCCGACCCTGACCGAAGCTGTCGCAGCACGCCTACTGGCCGTAACAGGAATCCGAATGAAATTCAGTCTCGAACAGGTCGGCGGACTCACCATCCGCGCTTATGATACCGGGCGAATCACCGTGGTCATCCCGCCGTGGCATCCCCTGCGAGGGGTGGTCAATATCGCGCAGGATGAAGAAGGCAACGCCGAATTCAACGACAGTTTCATTATCAGCCGCGAAAATCTCACCAGCGACTGGGCACCGCAAACCTACGATCAACTGCAACCCGAACACCTCACTACCCTGCTCGCCTACGAACCGGAACTGATCCTGCTCGGCACCGGCGCGCAACTGCGCTTCCCCAACGGCGAGACCATGGCCCGCGTCCAGCAAGCCGGCGTCGGCCTGGAAGTCATGGACACCGCCGCCGCCTGCCGAACTTTTAATATCCTGGTGGCCGAAGGACGTAACGTCGTCGCGGCGTTGATGATGATCTGAACTCTTTTTCGACTCTCTAGTAAATAACGCGGAGATCGCGGAGGCGCAGAGCCGCGGAGAAATAATTTTGAATGTTGCATTATGAATTTTGAATGGCAGTGTACTGTGTAATTCAAAATTCAACATTCAAAACTCAACATTGTTATCGGCTCTGCGGTGAAAATACTATTATCAAGCCCCTTGTTGCCGACGTCCCTCGACTATCTTGAGGACGGTAACCGTCAATGCCGGCAGGAAGGTGAGTGTGACCAGCGCGGTGCCCATCAGGCCGAACATGACGATCACGCCGACGCCGCGATAGAGTTCGGTACCGGCGCCGGGCAAAAAGACCAGCGGTGCCAGGCCGAAGACGGTGGTGAGGGTGGACATGGCGATCGGGCGCAGGCGGGTTTCCACCGCATTGGCGACTGCTTCACGCGCGGCCATCCCCTCCTCGCGCAGGTTGACGATCGACTGGTGCACGATCAGGATCGGGTTGTTGACCACCGTTCCCATCAGGATCAAAAAGCCGAGCATGGCGATCATGTCAAACGGCAGGGTCAGTGCCGACAGCCCGATTAACGGGAAGCCGCTGCCGATAAAATTGAACAGCCACAAACCGAAGATGCCGCCGCTGACGCCCAGCGGGATCGTGGTCATGATCAACAACGGATAGCCCCAGTGAGTGAAGATCGCCACCAGTAACAGATAAATGATCACCACCGCCACAATATAGTTGGCGGTTAACGCCTCGCGCGTCGCATCCAGTTCGTCGCTGGCCCCGGAGATACTCATGCTGATACTGGACGGGACTTCCCCCGCATTGCGCAGGTGCTGCACCAGTTCTTCACGCACGCGCTGCACGCCGATCTCCAGCGCCACATCATCCGGGGGAATGATATTCAGGGTCACGGTGCGCCGCCCGTTGAGTCGCCGGATATTATTGGTATCCACCGTCTCGACGATCTCGGCAACGGCGGAAAACGGCAGTATCGCGCCGACCGGCGTGTAGATCTGTTTCTGGTCCAGACTGTCCAGCGTGGCGTTCACCCCATCCTTGCTGTACAGGTACATGTCGATTTTATCATCGTCCAGGAAAAACTCGCTGACAAAGGCACCGTCAGTCAACGCCGAAACAGTATAACCCAGCTCCTGGGTGGTCATACCCACTTCACTGGCCCGCTCCCACTTGGGACGGATTTCGACCAGGGGCTGTGAAAGTGACAATGTCGAAGGATTGGCCCGCAGGCGTGGCGAGTCGAAGATCTCGCCGGCCCGTTGATAGGCCTTGTTGGCCACTTTATAGACCGAAGCCAGATCGGGACCGGAAATATCCAGGTTCACGCTGCGCGTGCCGCCGGAGTTGCTGGTGATGATCGAACCGCGAGTGACGAACGGGCGCATGGCCGGATACTCGCGGTATTTGGCATCGATCGCGTCCATTAACGGCTTGATGTGCGAGGGCTTTTTCGGCTCGCTGATGATCCGGATCCCGGAGGGCTGAATACTCAGATTCAGGTATTTCATCGCCGGTACCTCGGTCTCACCGTTATCAAACTGTTCCGGCGAATGTTCCAGAAACGGCAGAAAATAATCCTGCAGTTCAAAACCGATGCGGCGCATGATCGCCAGGTTATAGCCCGGTGGCGAACTCAGCGAGGCAAAGGTCTTCGGCTCCTCGCCTTCGGGCAGATACTCGCCCGGCGGTGTCAGTATCAGATAGATACCGAGACTGACAATCAGGGTCACGGCAATCACTCGCGCCCGCTGGCCGGGATCACCGATCCGTCGCCCGACCGAGTCGAGTACCCACTGGCGCAGCTGCCGCGCCCGCTGCGTGACACTGCGCTGGCTGTCGCCCAGATGGAGTCGCGCCGCCGCCGCGGGAATCACCGTGATCGCCACCAGCATGGAGGCGAGGATCGAGGCGGCGATCGCAATCGCAATATCCGAATAGAGCTGCCCCGCCTCCTCTTGAATAAACAGGATCGGCAAAAACACCATCACCGTGGTCAGCGTGGAGGCCAGTACCGCCGGCCATACCTTCTGCACGCCGGTGATCGCCGCCTTGAGCCGATCCAGTCCGCGCCGGCGTTCGTGCTCGATACTCTCCAGAACCACGATGCTGTTATCCAGCGTCATGCCGATGGCAAAGGCGATCCCGGCCAGCGAGATGACGTTAATAGTCCGCCCGGTCAATTGCAGGCCGATAAACGCGGCGATCGTACATAAAGGGATCCCCATGACTCCGACCAGCGTCGCGCGCCCGGAGCGCAAGAACAGATACATCACTGCGCAGGCCAGCAACGCGCCCAGGGCGAGATTGGTCCAGACATTACGTACCGAGGATTGCACATAGGCAGCATCATCGGCCACCAGGCGCATCTGCATGCCGGCGGGATTGAGCACCTCGCGGTTGATGGCCGCCATCTGCTCCAGCATGCCTTGTTTGATATTGATAACATTGGAACCCGGCTGGCGGCGTACCGACATGCCGATCACCGGCTTGCCGTCAGTATAGGAGAGCCGGCTCAGCTTGTAGTGATCCAGTTGCAGCGTGGCGACATCCCCGAGGCGAATGATCGCATCCCCGCGCCGCTCGAGAATCAACGCACGCATCTCATCGAGATCGGCAAAGCGACCGATGGTACGCAACAGATAGCGACGCTTGCCCGACTCCAGCTCGCCGCCCGAGACGTCACGATTGCGCTCGCGAATGGCATCGCGCACCTGGGCAATGGTGATATCCCGCTCCGCCAGCCTGGCGGGATCGAGCAGGATCTGGATCTGACGCTCCGCCCCGCCGTAGACATTGACCATGGAGACGCCCGGCACCGTCTCCATGCGCACGCGCACGTTGTCATCCACGTAATCCTGCATCATCACCATGTCGAGATTGCGTGGATTACCGTCCAGCGGCATGACACGAAAATACATAAAGGAATTGCTGGAGAACGACGAGGCATAGATGCGCGGCTCGTCCACGTTCTCGGGATACGACGGCACCTGTGACAGAGCGTTGTTAATCTCGATCAGCGTCTGGTTGAGATCGACGCCAAAGGGGAACTCCAGTTCGATCGAGGCCTGGCCGAACGACGCGGAGGAGATGATCCGCTCCAGCCCCGGCACGCTGCGCAAATACTCTTCCTGTTCGATGATGATCTCTTTTTCCACATCCTGCGGAGTCGCACCTGGCCAGGATGTGCGAATGCTAATGGTGCGCACCTCCAGATCCGGAATCATCTGCACCGGGATCCGCATGGCCGCCACCACGCCCAGCACCGCGACAATCAGCACAGCCACGGCAATCAGGGTGCCGCGATGAATCATCGCGTGAAACATGATTTAACGTTCTCCGTTCCGTCGCTCGATACGAATCACCTGATCGGCTTCGAGCGCCTCGTTACCCTCGACCACCACCGTATCGCCGGCCTCGAGACCGTCGCGGATCTCGACCAGCCCGTCAAACCCGTGGCCGGTGCTCACCTTGCGCTCGATCGCCTCAAACTTGCCATCGCGCTCGCGAACGACCCAGACCGTGATCCGTCCATCGGGATAACGCAATACCGCATCACGCGAAATAACAATCCCCTGTCGATCGGAGGAGACCTGTAACAGGCCGTTGACCGACATCCCCGGGATAATATCGGTGTTACCCGCGTCGAACAGGACGCGCAGCATGAAGGTCCGGGCACTGGGATCGTTGACCGGCACCACGGCGTCGATCTTGCCCTCGAATCGGCGTTCGGACAGGGCGGCGAGCTTCAGGGTGATCCGGCTGTTGTCATCGATGAGGGGATAGAAAGCCTGTGGCACCGAAAAGTCGGCGTGCAGGCTGTCCAGGGCGACCAGTTCCAGCACGCTGGTGCCGGGATCCACCCACTCGCCCATTTCGGTCAGCTTGTCGCTGATCACGCCGGCAAACGGCGCCCGCACCACATGCCGCTCGAAACGGGCCTTCTGGCGTTGCTCCTCGGCCTCCTGGCGCTTCAACGCGGCGGCCTTGATCTCGACTTCCGCCCGGCGCAGCTGGATTTCGTTTTCCGAGATGCTGTTCTGTTTACGCAGGCGTTGCGCATCGGCATAGCGTCGTTTCGCATCCGCCAGTTCGGCGCGCAATTGTTCGGTCTGTGCCTGGCTGGCCTGATACTCCCACTTGCCGATTTCACTATCGAGCACCAGCAACACATCCCCGGCCTCGACCCGATCGCCGAAGTCCACTTTCAACGATGCCACCTGCCCGCCGATCTCGGTCGAGAGCCGCGAGACCCGGGCCGAAGTAACCGTACCGCTCAATGGCACCTGACGAATGATCTCCGCCTCGCGCGCCTGCTTGACCACCACTGTCGGCGCCTCGGCAGCCCGCGCGAAAGCCAGATTCAAAAGCAACAGGATCGTCAGGGGAAACGTCCACAACCGGGCGCGAACACGCGCCGGTGAGACGCGAAACAGATCGGACATCCTCAAAACCTCGTTATTATTGTGGTTTAGACGTACCTGGAACGGCAACAACCTGCCATGTCTCGCGAGCGTCCACAAGCAGCAGGATAAAATTACACACTTTTGAATCAGACAAACAGCGCGCCAACAGGTTCCGCAGGGATGAACAAGTTCAATACCCCGACCCACTATGGTACCAGGATATATTAGAGTTGAATGAAATAGCCGGCGACGCAGATAGCGCGAAAACAATGTCGCCGGCTAACGACTCCGCCGTTACTTACTGGCAATCGTTTTTATATTTTCATGGATTTTGAACAGCACGATGAGCAGCTCGCACCAGATTCGCGCAAAGATCACCCCGCCGACGATTGCAGCGAGCCCCATCAAAAACTGGCCAAAGCTGAAACCATAAGGACTGGAGAACATAGTGCCAATCCCGCCTATCAGCACAAACAACAACAGGAGCCAATAAACGATAGTGATGATTTTCGGCGTCAGCATTGAATTGAATACAAATATTTCTTTCATGATTTTTCTCCTTCTTTTTGCAATAAAAGCCCGACATCATTCCAGGCACCCACATCCACCGCACCCTCCGCTCAACCCACGACCACTCTGAAAACTTATTTTTCAGAATTAATACAAACGAATGATACAGTGATAATCAATTTTCAGGTATAAGAACTCCAGGGTCGTTTCAGACACTTTTTACAGGTAATAACACCGGCATCTAATCCTTAACATGTCTCAGCAACAGCCAGATCCGCTTACGAATATTGTTCACCCGCGCACCCCAGCGATAATTCCTGTTGTTTTCAACGTAGGGGAACTTGATTTTTAACTCGTTAATCTTGTCGTAGATCGACTCGATCAGCTCACCGGTGCGCTTGCCCGGCCAGGCAGCCAGATCCGTGCCAGCCAGTGATGGATAGTTCTCGATTGGCTTTTTTTTGATGGTATCGAAATTGAAGCCCCGATTGGCCCGTTTTTTATATTCAGCCACTGACAGCTTGCCAACCACCTCCCGCAAAGCCACCCCGTCTTCGGCCACCAGATCCAGATAATGCAGGTTATCCTTCAGCTCGGCGATCAAGGCCCGTTCATCCCCGCGCGCTCGCGACTTCCAGGCACCAAACTCCTTCATCGCCGTACCCGCGGAGGACAACGCCTTGAGGACTGTCGGGATACTCACGTCCATGGATTATTCAACACGCATCATCAACCATTCTGTGTCTCGCCGCCCAGCGCCACAAACTCGCCCGAGAACCTGCCGGCCACCCGCCCGTGGTATTCCAGCACTGACGCCACACCGATCCTGGCCCTGCCTTTGCGTGACAACATACGGATAAAGCGCGACCAGTCCCTCACCTGATCCACCGACGCCCGCGCCGTAAATGCCCCGTCAATCGGCCGATCATACTCCATGGTATTACGCTGAATAACCAGCCGACTGGTAAAGCCTTCAGCGCGAAGCCGAACATGCAACAACGCCCAGGCCGCCAGCGTCGCCAATGCCGACGCACTGCCGCCAAACACCGTCTCGCGATGATTAATATTCGGCGCCAGCGGCGCGCTCAACACCACCGCATCTGGCCCGGCCTCCACCACCGACACCGCCATCGCCTTTGACAGCGGGATGTGTTCATGGAGATAGTTTTCAAGTTCGTTCGATAACACTGACAATCTCTTGTTAAGTCTCGAGGTTTAGTAATTTTGGGTCTTCACCCGTTGTAGTGGGTCGACGTTTCGTATTTCTCGGGCATTAACG
>CAYOOC010000011.1:0-54396 GCA_964405505.1 uncultured Thiohalophilus sp. | reverse complement strand
GTCGTTAATGCCCGAGAAATACGAAACGTCGACCCACTACAACGGGTGAAGACCCTAAAAGTATACTGTGAGTTTGTGCATCCTGAGCGAGATAATCGAGAATGTCACCAAAATCAATATCCGCGGCGTCTCCCAGCGAAACTATGCTGGCAAAACCGATATCATGCAGCATCGCCCAGTCGAGTACTGCAGTACACAGTGCCCCGGACTGGGAAACCAGGCTCAGCTTACCGGGCAGGGCACTGTTTTTACTGAAGGTGGCATTCAGTCCGATGCCGGGACGAATCAGTCCCAGGCAGTTTGGCCCCAGCACCCGGATCTGATACTGGCGTGCAATGTCGAGTATTTCCTTTTCAAGTACCTGCCCGTGGCCTGAGCCTTCACTGAAACCGGCCGAGTGAATGATTACGGCTCGCACTCTGTATTCGCCGCATGCGCGGAGAATACCAGGTACGGTGGTCGCCGGGGTGGCGATCACGGCCAGATCGATCGGTTGGCCGATTGCTTGTAAGTCCGGATAACAGGGCTGTTCACCCAGTTGCGTATATTTGGGATTGATCGCATACACTGTACCGGTGTAATCACTATCCTGCAGGTTGTCGTATACCCGTCTGCCGACTGTGTTGGGCCGCTGGCTGGCGCCGAATACCGCGATGGAGCGGGGCGAAAACAGGTGGTCGAGATAATGTTGTCCCATGGGGGCTCTGATTCCGGCTGGTATTATGATTCAAGCATAGCAACTGAACACAAACGCGAGTGGTGGTATGTTATGTCGATTGGCTTTATCACACATCCTGACTGTGCCTTGCATGATATGGGTACCGGACATCCGGAGTGTCCGGCACGTCTGAGGGCAATCCAGGATCAGATACTCTCCAGTGGTATGGAACTCGCGTTGCAATACTATGATGCCCCGCTGGCCAGTCAGGAACAGCTTTTCCGGGTGCATGATCCGGCCTATGTGAACGAGATATTCCGGATCGCCCCCGATGAAGGTCGGGTATACCTGGATGCCGATACATTGATGGGTCCTCATTCCCTGAATGCGGCATTGCGTGCCGCCGGTGCGGCGGTGCTGGGTGTCGATCTGGTGATGAACGGCAAGAACAATCAGGCATTTTGCAGCGTCAGACCGCCAGGGCATCACGCTGAACGCCACCGTGCCATGGGTTTTTGTATCTTTAATAATGTGGCGGTCGGGGCCGCGCATGCCCGGCAGCAGTATCAGTTACAACGTGTCGCGATCGTCGATTTCGATGTGCATCATGGTAACGGCACGGAGGATATTTTTCGCGATGATCCCGGTGTCCTGTTTTGCTCAACCTTCCAGCATCCGTTTTATCCGCATACCGGTGCCGATACACAACGGGATCATATTGTGAATGTTCCTCTGCCGGCGGCCAGCGGTGGCCAGGCATTTCGCGAGGCGGTAGAGCAGTACTGGTTAGCACGTCTCGATGCCTTCAAACCGGAGTTGATCCTGGTGTCAGCCGGATTTGATGGACATGTGGAAGATGAAATGGCCGGAATGGCGCTGGTCGAAAATGACTACGTCTGGGTCACTCGGCAGATCAAACAGCTTGCCGATCGCCATGCCAGTGGGCGGATCGTCTCGACCCTGGAAGGGGGATATGCCCTGTCGGCACTGGGTCGCAGCGTGGTGGCGCACCTGAATGCCATGCTTTGAGAAAAATCATCGGATAAAAATATATGCCGCCTTCGGGTTGATGAACAGGGAGAACGGTTACTGGTGAGACGTGCATGACGTCGGCTTGCTGGTAGTCGGACCGATAGCGGGTTAGTTTTGCCAACGCTTTGCCTTTGTCTCCCGGGAATCCAGTCATTTTTTTTCTAAGGTTTTTGACAGGCTTGCCGATAGATGAGCTGGGCCGGATGTATTTTCCGTATATTGCTATTGTTAAAATAATAATACTTGAAGAAAGGATTCCATGTTCGCTGAACCCGACAACCCGGGAATGTTGCCGTGAAGCCGGCCACGTTGGGGTTGCGTGGACGCTTGCTGCTGCTTGTCCTGCTGGCGGTGATCCCCGCCTTCGCGCTTATCGGTTATACGGCCCATTTGCAGCGCGGGCAGGTAGCGGCCGAGGTGGAAGAGCAGGCACTGGGTATCGTGCGTGGCGCGGCTCGCGAACAACGCCAGCTGATCAGCATGACCCGGCAACTGCTCATGAGTATGGCGCAGCTGCCGGCAGTGGACCCCGCCAGCGATCGGGTCCATGACTGCAGCGATATTCTCAGTATGCTGCGCAAGCCCAACCCGTATTACACCAACTTCGGTGTCGCGATGCCCGATGGCCAAATGTACTGCAGCGCCATACCGATGCACCGGCAGGTCAACATTACCGATCGAACCTATTTTCAGCGCGCGATGCGCAGTCGGGGTCTGGGCATCGGCGATTATCAGATCGGGCGCCTTACCGGAGTCCCGGCGATTAATTTTGGCTATCCGGTGACCAACCAGAAAGGTGAGATTGTCTCGCTGGTATTTGCTGCCCTGAATCTCTCCTGGCTGGAAGAAATGATCGGTAACATCGAGCTGCCGGACGGCTCCAGTCTGATGGTCATCGATAATCTGGGTACCGTGCTGGCCCGTTACCCGCAGAGTGGATTGGCCGGGGAGTCGATTCGCGGCGAGGCGTTGTTCACGGCCATCAAACAGCTGGAGTCCGAGTCAGTGGTTTCCCTGCGAGAACGCCGGGGGACATCGGTATTGCATGCCATTGCGCCGTTACATTACAGCACGTCGGGGCGGATTTATATCACTGTGGATATTCCCGCCAATGTCGCTTATGCCAGAGTAAATCAACACCTGTATCGCAATACCCTGCTGCTGGCGATGGTAATGCTGCTGGTGTTTGCCGCAGCCTGGTTCGGCAGCGATATGCTGGTGTTACGCCGGATTCGTGCCCTGCAAACGGCCGCTCGAAAACTGGCCGCCGGCGATATGTCTTCTCGTACAGGGTTACCGGATGGCACCGAGGAACTGGGGCAACTGGCCGGCACGTTCGATGAAATGGCCGGGGCATTACAGCGCACCAATCGCGCTTTGCGCACGCTCAGTGCCGGTAACCACGCAGTGGTCCGGGCGACCGATGAGCCGGATCTGTTGCGTTCCCTGTGTGACAACATTGTTGCCTTCGGGGGGTATCGGATTGCCTGGGTGGGGTATCGCGATGAAAAGGTTCCCGGACAGCTAAATCTTATGGCATTGGCACCGCAGAAAGAGGATACGCTGACCAATCGGGAGCCCCTGGGCTTGCTCGACACCGCAACGGAAAACAGTCCCGTACAGGAGGTGTTTGGTAACTGCGAGGTCTTCATCAGTCGTGATCTGGCCAGGGATCCGCGCATGCAGCCCTGGCGCGGGGCAGCCAACCGATCCGGGATCAATGCCCTTGCCCTGTTTCCTCTGCAGATCAATCACCGGATCATCGGCATTCTGGCGATCTGCTCGACCGATGCCGACGCGTTTGATGCCACCGAGATTGCCCTGCTGGAAGAGGCGGCGGAAGATCTTTCCTATGGTATCCGGGCTCTGCGGACCATGGAAGCTCACGAGCAGGCGCATGCCACAATCACGCACATGGCCTATTATGATGCGTTGACCGATTTACCCAATCATACCCAGTTCGACGAAAAACTGCAGGACATGATTGAGCAGGCCAATCCTGCCGTGCTGTTGTTTATCGATCTTGATAGGTTTCGCGAGATCAATGAAGCGCTGGGCTTTCATCGCGGCGATACACTGTTACGCGATGTCGCAATCCGTATCAGTCGTTGCCTGGACGATGACATTTTTCTGGCGCGCATGCGCGGTAACGAGTTTGCCGTTTTGCTGCCCGGTCACAAACCGGGCCTGATGGAGAAAATCGTCAGGGAAATTCTGGCCGTGATGGAGGAGCCGTTCGAGGTGGATGACCTGACCCTGGATGTCAGCATTACGATCGGAATTGTTCGCTTTCCCGAACACGGGAATGAGGTGCCGGTCTTGATTCGTCGGGCCGAATCGGCCGTGCGTCAGGCGCGCAAAGAGGGAGAAAGTGTTGCCGAGTATCTGCCGGAAAATGAGGAGCATGGGCAGCGTCGTCTCGCGCTGGCCAGTGAGTTGCGCCATGCGATCGAACACGATGAGCTTGTCCTGCACTACCAGCCCAAGATTGAGCTGGATAGCGAAAAACTCTGGGGTGTCGAGGCGCTGGTTCGCTGGCGCCATCCCCAGCAGGGCCTGATTCCACCGGATCAATTCATTTCGCTGGCGGAGGAGACCGGCCTGATCAAGCCGCTGACTGACTGGGTGCTGGAACATGCCATGTGCCAGTCCACCCGCTGGCGTCGCAATGGACTGCAAATACCTGTTTCGGTCAACCTTTCGGCTCGCAATCTACATGATCGAAACCTGATAGAGAAGGTTGAACATATGCTGTATGTCTGCAATACGGATGTTTCCCTGATCAATCTGGAGTTGACTGAAAGCGCATTGATGATGAATCCGGAAAAATCACTGGAGACGTTGAAAAAACTCAACGATCGGGGGTTTGCTCTGTTTATTGATGACTTTGGCACCGGTTATTCATCACTGAGTTATTTGCAAAAAATGCCAGTTGGCGCACTCAAGATCGACAAGAGTTTTGTCCAGGCCATGCTTTCCAGTCCCGAGTCGCTGACCATTGTCAGCTCGACCATCGCCCTGGCCCATGATCTCGGATTGTTAGTGGTTGCCGAAGGAGTGGAAACCGCAGAGCAATGGCAGCGTTTGCAGATTTTGGGCTGTGATGTGGCTCAGGGCTATTACATCAGCAAGCCACTGCCAATAGACGAGTTCGAGCACTGGTTGGCGCAAAGTGCTTATGGCCGGGATAGTAAAGGGGATTGAAGGTATACTGTGGCTTGATTAACAGTTTGGCGGCTGCTAAACATTACACGTTGAACAGAAAATAATAATACGACGGATTCAAAGGTGGGGGCATGTTACAGGTCGGGCTGAAATACCGCGAACGGCGCGCAAAACACCGTTTGCCGTTCCGGCGTCAGGTCCGGATCGATTCACCCGTTATCGGACAGTTACAACTGACGGGGGTTGATTACTCTCCTTCGGGAATTTCGGTTTTCTCTTCCCAGCGGTTGCCGGTGGGCGAACAGTTGGTACTACGGTTTCCCGTGGGACGTAACCGGCAGACGGAGCTGGAGGTAGTTGGCGAGGTCGTTCATCATTGCCGGCAGGACGAGGGGTATATCATCGGTATTCGTTTTCTGGAAAAACTCGATACGCCTCTGGGCACCTTGTCCTGAATCTCTCTTAGTCTTGTTTCCGATTCCCCGGCGTTTTACCGCGTAACATATAGGCAAAGGCGATTACCTCGGCGACCGCCAGATACAGGGCGTGCGGGATCTCTTCGCCCAGCTCCAGCCGGGATAACAGTTTGACCAGCTCCGGATTGTCCTGAATCGGCACCTCATGCTGGCGGGCGATGTCGAGAATTTGTTGTGCCAGATCGCCGCCGCCCTTGGCGGTGACCGTCGGGGCGTTTTCGCCGTCATAGTGCAGCGCCACGGCCAGTGGCAGCGGCGGTTGTCCGGTTTGTTCACTCATACTTTTTCATCCAGCAGGGCACTGCCTGTCGCGGTTTGTCCGGGTGGCGGATCGTCGATGCCACTGGCACATTCCAGCCGGCCGACCTCGAGTCCCGCGCCATGCAGGCGGCTGCGCAGTTGATCCAGGGCACTGTCGAACAGGCTGCGGGTCTGTTCTTCCTGCATCTGGAACTGTGCCGAGACGCTCTGTCCGATCAGGGTAAGATTGACCCGCACCGGTCCCAGTCCCTCCAGATCGAACGCCAGGCTCACGCGCCAGGGACGCTGGTACTCGCTGTCACCCTCTTCGGACGCCTCCTGACGAATTCGCAGGTCGAACAGATCGATCCCTTCTTCGGAGCGAATCGGCAGCTCCATGGCCCACATGGGGCGTCCGCTCTGCTCGGCCTGCAGACTGTGCAACTGGTGCAGTTGCATGCGAGCGAGCCCCCCCTCGACCTGACGCAGTAACTCGCCCAGTCCCTGATCCTGGCTGGTCAGCCCCTGCAAGGTCGGGGGCTGGGGCGGTTGAGGTTGCGGGGTTTGTGGACGGGGCGGGGTATTCTGGGTGGCGCTGCGGGAGGCCTCCGCCGCGGCCCCGGATGAGGCGGGCAGGGCGGTTTGTGGCATCGGGTTGGGGGCCGGGGAAGTGTTGGCTGGCGTCGGACGCGGCGGGCCCGGGGCCAGTTGCTGACGAATCTGATCAGCCAGGCGCAGTAGCGCACCTTGCAGGGTTTTTTCCGGCGGCGGGGCGTCTTGCCCCCGGGCGAGCTGGGCCAGCTGGTGGTGCAGAAAGGGGCCGCTGCGTGCCAGGGTCTGCTGCAGGCTTTCACCGCGGCTGGCCTGGCGCACATCCGGCAGCAGTTGATGGATCTCCCAGGCCATTTTGCGAATCGGGGCGGGCAGGGGCGGATGTTGCCGGGGCTCACGGGCGACCGTTTTCAGGTTGGCCAGCAGCGGCGACAGGGGCGTTTGCCGCCCCATATCCTGGCGCAGGGTTTGTTGCAGCAAGCCCTGTTCTGTACCGGCGACCGGCCGGGGGGTAGGGGCGATCAGCTTCATTGCCGGTTGCGGCGTGAGCTGGTCGACCTGCAGGGTCAGTTTCTGACCCGGTAAAAAGGCGAATTCAGGCCGGTTTTTGATCAGCACCGGTTGGCCCTGGACGTCCAGCAGCAGATTATTCCTGTCCTGACGGACCACCAGGGCATTCAACAATTGACCGTTTTGCCAGTTGACCCGGGCGGCCTGCAGCGCCCCTTCGCCTGCCCGGGTGGCCAGCTGGCGAAGTTCGCTCAGATTGATTGTGGGAAAATTGCCCGGACCTTTAATTTCCATCACGCTTTGGCCGATAAAAGAGAATCAGGGTCACTTGCGGGGCCAGTGTGCCCGGCAAGTCCTATGGATAGTTAACGGATAAAAGCCGCCAGTCTTGACCCTGGCAGATAAACCGCGTCGCCGTAAATCCGGCACACCGAGCATCATTTATGACAAAACATGCCCCGTTATTTGTAAAACTCAAACAGGATAACCGGATCAAGGGCCCCTTCCCGGTAGGCCAGATCTCCCAGTCATTGTTGCTGGGGCGCTTCAGCCTGGACGATCAGGTGAGCGAAGACAAGCAGACCTGGCAGCCGATTCGTCAGCGGCCGGATCTGATTCCCGAAGTGCTCAAAGCCGATCCCACCGATGAACTGGCCCAGGAACGGCTGCAGGCGGCGCGCCGCTGGGCTGACGAGCGTCGTCCCCAGCATCCTTTACACGCCACGGCAGCGGACCAGCGTACGCCCGAACCCTACGATACCCTGGAATACCGTCATCACCGCGAAGATGTCATGCGCGAGACCAATCCCGAACGGAAATTCTCCCTGGTGCACCTGGCACTGGTCATTGGTCTGGCGGCGGGGCTGATTGCGCTCGGTTTTATTTATGGGCCCCAACCCGGTCCGGGGGATCCCGATTGCAATGCGCCCCCCGCACCCGGGGTTAACTGGCGTAACTGCCGGATGATTGGGCTCAATGCCATTCGGGAGAATCTGGATGAAGCGCAGATGAACAATGCCGCGCTGGGCGGGGCCAACCTGTTTGCCAGCAGTTTGCGCCGTGCCGATCTGCGTTATGTGGATCTGAGCCTGGTCAATCTCAGCTACGCGGATCTGGAGCAAGCCAACCTCAAAGGCGCCGGCTTACAGAACGCCGATCTGACCGATGCCAGTTTGAAAAACGCGAATCTTGCCTATGCCAATCTCAGGGGGGCCACGCTCGACGGCGCGGATCTCACCGGCGCCAGACTGGACCATGCGATCTGGACCGACGGGCGCACCTGTATCGCCGGCTCAATCGGGGAATGCCAGACCGTTTCCCGTTAACGGTCATGAGTTCTCTGAGCAAGACCCGGTATCGGTGCGTGATAACACCGAACACACTGAAAAGCACTGAATACACCGAAGTAATTTTTCAAAGTAAATAAGCGTTGCGAATACCAGTCCATTTTACTGCGTAGCCTGGATCAAGGAGCAACGCGACGGATCCAGGTTTTGCCGGGTTCAGGTGGAACCGCTTCGCTTGTTCCACCCTACAGGGGGTGATCCGGTATTGGGGACTCGGTAGCGGTGCGTGATAACACCGAACACACTGAAAAGCACTGAATACACCGAGGTAATTATTCAGAGTATTCCTAAGATGGTTGTCAGTCGATGTTTTTGGTGTCTTCGGTGTACTCAGTGGTCGGGGTTATTTTTTAGTACAGGGCGGTCAGTTAACTTCAGCGGGGAACTTGAAGCAGGGGGTGTTAATTGATCGTGAATCCGGGCGGGTTCAGTGCGTACGAATAAGTCGGGATCAAAGTCCTCGCTGACGGTCACATTCAGAGTGACCGTTTCATACAGCCAATAGATCATGCCGCTTTCTTCCACCCGGTATCGCCATTGATAATGGCATTGTATCCAGGGATTGGATAGCGGGCCGAGTATGGTCAGCCCGGTGTCATTGTCATAGGCCAGTCGGTTGTTTGCCCGGTCGATATGGAAACGATCGATGACGAATATCTGGTTCGGATCCTGCCGGTATTGCAGCCGGTTACCAAGCCGGTCATCGCCATGTTGATCGACAATAATATTATCTGCATCCAGCATCTGTGCCGGGGGGACCTTGACTGGGTAATGATCCGGCAGGGCCGCGCGTCGTTGCATTTCCTGTTCGCTGCGCTGCCCCTTGTCCCATTGCCGGACAATGAACTGTAACAACAGCCGGTTCATGAGAGGAGGCATATCGCTATGGGATACGTCATGGTGTCAGGTTGTCCTGTATCGCACTATGGAATGATATGCGGATTTTATCTTATCGCGACGGGTTAAATAAGCATTCCGAATAACTGTCCATTGAGCAGGTAGCCTGGATCAAGGAGCAACACGACGGATCCAGGTTTATCTGGTTTCAGATGGAACCGCTTCGCTTGTTCCAGCCTACAGGCGGGATCAGGTATTGGGAATTTTTATTTCGCCGAATTCCTCGACCGTATAGCGCGAGACTTTCAGGTTGTCGGACCAGTAGTTCGCCGGCAGGCCGGCCTTGAGTTTGAGATGCTGCCAGAACTGTTCGGGCTCGGGCAGGCTGTCCCAGACGGCGGGCAGAAAGGTACCCCGGTGTCCCGGGTCTTCGAGAATCAGGCCATCGACATGCGGACGCAGTTGCGCGATCAGATCCGACTCGCTGGTAAATTGCATGGGTTCGGCGGGGTTGAGCAGGGAAATATGGTATTCGAGTTGTGCAAACTCGCTGTCGCTCAACGGCGGGAAACGCGGATCGCGAAATGCCGCGGCGTAGGCATTTTCCGCCACATCGACGATGAGAGGCCGCCGCGCTTCCAGACTCCCGATGCAGCCACGTAGCTGCCCGTGTAAATTCAGCGTGACAAAACTGGCGCCAGGTTGTTGCAGGGGCTTAGCATGGTCCTGCGGATTAACGCTTAATGGTCGGCCGTGTTGTAAACCGTGCTGGATTGACTGGCGGGCAATGGCCAGTAATTGTTGCCGCTGCGGGGTCTCCATTTACTGGAGCAGGTAAGCGCCGTAACCGACCACCTGATCGCGCGGTCCGGCCGTATCCCCGGAATTGCGCAAATCCACCATGCTGGCATGCAGGCCGTGCGCCCGGGCGAATTGCAGCAGCCCGTTGACCGGGTTACGCCCGCAGGCGTCACCGTAACCGATCGACTCGGGGCGCAGGGCTTCGATGGCGCGGGAGGTGGCCGTGTCGAGTTGTTGGGCCGTGGCGTAGTCGTGGTAATGACTCAGGTCCGAACTGATCACAATCAGGGTCTGGTCATCCCAGAACTGTTCGATAATTTCACTGACTTCATGCGGATCGGTATCCCCGACCACCAGTGGCACCAGCACAAACTCATCCAACACGGACTGCAAAAAGGGCAATTGCACTTCCAGGCTATGTTCCATCGCGTGGGCCTGATCCAGCCGTGTTACCTGTGGTAAGGTTTCAAGCCGCTCGAGGCTGGCGCGATCCAGCGGTATCTGGCCCAGCGGCGTGAGAAAATGTGTGGCGCTACTGGTTGCCAGGCCCCGGAAGGGGACCCGATGCGAAGGACCGAGTAACAATACGCGTTTGTATCTGGCATGAGCCGGGCGTAGCCGTGCATAGGCGCTGGCGGCCACGGGGCCGGAGTAGACATAACCAGCGTGAGGCACGATGATCGCGCGCGGTACCGGCGCGTTTTCATCAAGTTGCTGGCCGGCCTGCTGCAGGAACTCCTCCAGCATGGGACGCAGGTGCGCGGCGTCTGCGGGATAAAACATGCCGGCGACAGCCGGTTGGCGGATTTGCGGATTCATACTCTCACCATAGAGTCGCGGCACGCGGGTTTCAAGATAACCGCGTGTCAAAAGTGGTAATAATCAAGGCAGGTTACTATGTTTTTAAAAATGGCGGTCGCATACCGGTGTGGTCTGGGCGGTGTGCTGGTGATATTGGGTTCGGCCCCGTTGCTGGCGGCGGAAGAGACTGGCGAGGCGCCGACCAGTCAATGGGGCGGGGCCGCCGAACTGGGTTTTATCATGAATCGGGGCAACACCGACTCCGACAGTCTGAACGCCCAGTTGCGTGTGGAAAACACCCGTCAGCAATGGCGCCACCGCGCTGAGGCCAAGGTGTTGCGCATTACCGAAGAGGACACGACCACGGCGGAAAGTTACGAAGTGTCCGGGCGGTCGGATTACCTGCTGGATGATAATGATTATCTGTTCGGCAGTCTGCGCTACGAATCCGATGAATTTGCCGGCTATGATCGACGTACGACCGAAGTAGTTGGTTACGGACATCAGTTTCTCAAAAGAGAGAGTATGCACCTCAAGGGCGAGCTCGGTGCCGGTGGTCGGCAGACCAAATTTGTCGATGGCAGTGACGATAATGAAAGCATTGTCCGGGTTGGACTTGATTATAAATGGCAGATCAGCAAGACCAGTTCTTTCAGTGAAGTGGTTTACGTGGAACATGGCAGTAACAATACCTATACCGAGTCGGTGACGGCATTGACGGCGAAAATCAATAACAGCCTGGCCATGAAAGTCAGCTATACCATCAAGGACAACAGCGATCCCCGGCCCGGTTTCGAAAACACCGATACCCGCACCGCCATCACGCTGGTGTATGACTTCTAAGGCATTGGCAGCATCCGTCAAAGAGAGTTGAAACAAACATGGCAGACAAAGTTCGTATCGGCATTGTGACCGTCTCCGACCGCGCCAGTCGCGGCGAATATGAAGATCAGGGCGGTCCGGCCATCCGCGAATGGCTGGACCGGGCCCTGATCAATGAGTGGGAGGCGATGGCACGGCTGGTGCCCGATGAACAGGACCAGGTCGAGGCCGCATTGAAGGCATTGGCGGATGATGAGCAGTGTTGCCTGGTGGTGACCACCGGTGGTACCGGACCCGCAGCGCGGGATATTACGCCCGAGGCGACCGAAGCGGTGTGTGACAAGGTGCTTGATGGTTTCGGTGAACAAATGCGGGCGGTTTCCCTGCAATATGTGCCGACAGCCATTCTGTCTCGGCAGATGGCCGGGATCCGTGGACGCAGCCTGCTGATCAACCTGCCGGGCAAACCCTCGGCGATCGCCGATTGCCTGGATGCGGTATTCCCGGCGGTTCCGTATTGCATCGATCTCATCGAAGGCCCGTATCTGGAAACCGACGAGAGCGTGATCAAGGCGTTTCGCCCCAAGCATGCCAAAAAATCGGGCGGCTGATGTCGATGGACAATCCCGAGATCGAAGCGGCGCTGGCTTCGGCCAACAACCTGCACGAACTGGTGCTGCAAACCGAATCGTTGCTTGACGCCTCGGAACTTTATTTCGGTCATGGCACCGACAATGCGCTGGATGAAGCCGCCTATCTGGTGTCGTACAGCATGGGGCTGCCGCCGGATTTCGATCATCAGGATCTGCAACGTCAGGCCACGGCGGAACAAAAACAGCAACTGGCTGATTTACTGTGGCAACGGATCAGTACCCGCAAGCCCGCTGCCTATCTGACCCATGAAGCGTGGTTCGCCGGCCTGAAGTTTTACGTGGACGAACGGGTGTTGATCCCGCGCTCGCCCTTTGCCGAACTGATCGCCGATCAATTCGAGCCCTGGGTGGATTCGTCAAAGTTGCAGCGTGCGCTGGATTTATGCACCGGCGGGGGATGTATTGCCATCGCCATGGCACAGGCATTACCGCAGGCGAAGGTGGATGCCAGCGACATTTCTGCCGAGGCGCTGGCCGTGGCCCGGATCAACGTGGACCAATACGACCTGGCGGCGCGGGTCGAACTGATCGAATCGGATCTGTTCGCCGGCCTGGGCGGACGTCGTTACGATTTGATTGTCAGCAACCCGCCCTATGTGGATGCCGATGATATGGCCGCGCTGCCCGAGGAGTACCGACACGAACCGGCCATGGGCCTGGCCGCCGGTACCGAAGGACTCGATTTTGTTCTGCCCCTGTTGCGCGAGGCCCCGCAACACCTGAACCCGGGCGGCGTGTTGATCGTGGAAGTGGGCAACAGCGCCGACGCCCTGGCCGACCTGTTACCTGACGTGCCATTCACCTGGCTCGAATTCGAATTCGGCGGCCACGGCGTCTTCCTGCTCACCGCCGAACAACTGAGTGCGGCTTCGGCGGCGATCCGGGCGTGCGTGTAGCCAGGGCGTTTTATGCCCTGATCAACATTCAGTGAAAACGGTCTGAATGATTCGTTTTTGACCTGAAGAGCCGAGTGACGACGAACGAGAAAATCCTTTACCACGAAGACGCGAAGCCACGAAGTTTTAATGGATTTGTCACTTCGTGCTCTTCGTGTCTTCGTGGTGAATTTCTCATCTCTGATTTGAGTGGCATCCATGAATCGTGAAATCCGCCGGATTTGATCCAGATCATAGTCCGAATCCGCCAAAAATGCCGATAATGTCGGCAATTTCTCGGGGGAATGGCTATGTATGAGCTGGAGTTCGACAAGGAGCTGATTCGCCGTTACGACAGGGCGGGACCACGCTACACCTCCTATCCGACAGCGGTGCAGTTTCACGAGGATTTTGGGCCAGAGGACTATCGTCGTCTGGCGACGCAGAGCAATCAGCAAGGCTGTTCCCTGTCACTCTATTTTCATCTGCCGTTTTGCAATACGGTCTGTTTCTATTGCGCCTGCAGCAAGATCATTACCGCCAATCGTCGTCGCGCCGCGCCCTATCTGCAGCGGCTGCATCGGGAGATAGAGCTGCAGAGTGAATTGTTCGATGCCGGACGCCCGGTCGAGCAGCTACACTGGGGTGGTGGGACACCGACCTTCATCAGTCATGATGAAATGCGCGAGCTGATGGCCAAGACCCGTGAACATTTCCAGCTGCTGGATGATGATACGGGCGAGTATTCCATCGAAATCGACCCGCGCGAGGCCGATCGCGACACCATCGCCCTGTTGCGCGAACTGGGTTTTAACCGCATCAGCCTGGGGGTCCAGGATTTCGAGCCAGCGGTGCAAAAAGCGGTCAACCGCATCCAGTCCGAGGCACAGATCGCCGAAGTGATGGCGGCCGTACGGGAGTACGGGTTCCGTTCCACCAGTTTCGATCTGATCTACGGGTTGCCGTTGCAAACAGTCGAGAGTTTTGCGCGCACGCTGGACAAGGTCGTGGCTCTACAACCGGAACGGTTATCGATCTTCAACTATGCCCATCTGCCCGAGCTGTTCAAGCCGCAACGCCAGATCAATGCGGATGAACTACCCGGCCCTGACGAGAAGCTGGCGATACTCAAGTATTCCATCGAGAAATTAACAGAGGCGGGTTACGTCTATATCGGCATGGATCACTTTGCCAGGCCCGATGATGAGCTGGCCATCGCCCAGCGCAACGGGACTCTGCATCGCAATTTTCAGGGGTATTCGACCCATGCCGACTGTGATCTGGTTGCCATGGGCATGACAGCGATTGGGAAGGTGGCCGACAGTTACAGCCAGAACGTCAAGACGATGGACGAGTATTATGCCCGTATCGATCAGGATCAGTTACCGGTGTTTCGCGGGCTGGAACTGGATGATGATGATTTACTGCGTCGGGAGGTTATCAATCAGCTGATTTGCCATTTCCGGCTCTCTTTTCCGGCGCTGGAGCTGGCTTTCGGAATTTCAGTGCCGGAGTACTTTGCCACCGAACTGGCGGAGCTCAGGGCCATGCAGGAGGACGGTTTGTTGCAACTCGACGAACGGGGTATCACCGTACTGGGGGCCGGCAAACTGCTGATTCGCAACATCTGCATGGTGTTCGACAAATACCTGCGCCAGCAGCAGACCCAGCGTTATTCCAAGGTCATCTGATACACTTTCGTAGCCATTTCAGGCTCTGGTGTGTAGTGATGACCGGAATTCAACCACCGAAACACTGAAATCACTGAATACACCGAACTGATGGAATCAATCCGATTCAGTGGTATTCGGTGTTTTCGGTGGCTAACTATCTTGTCTATCCAGCCTGTGTCCTGCTGGTGCCAGGCTGCGATTTGCACAGTCTGCACAGCAGCCCCATCTGTCCCGCGCCGTCGAGTTCCATTACAATGGGTGTTCCCGAACCCATTTGGAATGCGCGAAAAATGTCCGGTAACAGTTTCGGCAAGTTGTTCACCCTCACCAGTTTTGGCGAGAGTCATGGCCCGGCCATCGGCTGCGTGGTCGACGGCTGTCCGCCGGGGCTGGCCCTGAGCGAGGCGGATCTGCAACAGGATCTGGATCGCCGTAAACCGGGCAAGACGCGGCATACTACCCAGCGCCGCGAGTCGGACGAGGTGCAGATTCTCTCCGGGGTCTTCGAAGGGCAGACGACCGGCACGCCGATTGGACTCATTATTCATAATACCGATCAGCGCTCGAAGGATTACTCAAATATCATGCGCCAATTTCGCCCGGGGCATGCCGATTACACCTATCAGCAGAAATACGGGATTCGCGATTATCGCGGTGGCGGGCGTTCCTCGGCCCGTGAGACCGCTATGCGGGTGGCGGGTGGCGCGATCGCCAAAAAATATCTGCACGAAAAACTCGCTATCCGGATCCGCGGTTATATGAGCCAGCTGGGGCCGATTCGGGCCGAGACATTTGACTGGGAGGCGGTGGAAGCGAATCCGTTTTTCTTCCCGGATGCCGCGAAAGTCCCGGAGCTGGAAAACTACATGGACGCCTTGCGCAAGTCAGGCGATTCCATCGGCGCCCGGATCAATGTGGTGGCCGAAGGCGTCCCGCCGGGACTGGGGGAGCCGATTTTCGATCGTCTGGATGCCGATCTGGCGCATGCCCTTATGAGCATCAACGCGGTCAAGGGCGTGGAGATCGGCGCCGGTTTCGCGTCCGTGGAACAGAAGGGCACCGAGCACCGTGATGAAATGACGCCGGACGGTTTTTTGAGCAATCACGCCGGCGGGGTGCTCGGCGGCATCTCCAGCGGCCAGCCTGTAGTGGCCAGCCTCGCGCTCAAGCCCACCTCCAGCCTGCGCCTGCCGGGGCAGGGCATCGATATCGAAGGCAATCCCATCGAGGTGATTACCACGGGACGACACGATCCCTGTGTCGGCATCCGTGCCACGCCCATTGCCGAAGCAATGATGGCGATCGTGCTGATGGATCACCTGCTGCGTCATCGTGCCCAGAATGCCGACGTGCAATCTACCACCCCGGTGATCCCGTCATCCGCCCGCTAACGGTGGCCGGGATCGTAGTGCAATCCGGATTGATTCTGCCTGCCTCGAGCGATATTGAGCGGGTACCACTGAACACACTGAGTCTCTCTTACCCTGGAAATCCCTTTCAGTGTTATCGGCGCATTCAGTGTCTTCGGTGGTCAACTGTCAGTATCTGTTTGCGGACGTTGAGGGTCGGGTTCATGGGACTTCCTGAATCCGGGGTTGAGAGATGACGACGTCGTCCAAAGCGCCATACTGGCGGTTATCCGCGTTTTACCTGTTTTATTTCGCCAGTCTCGGGGCGCTGGTGCCGTACTGGGGGCTCTATCTCAAATCGCAGGGCTTTGATGCGCGCGCCATTGGCATATTGATGGCGATTATCATGGCAACCAAGATTGTTTCGCCCAATATCTGGGGCTGGATTGCCGATCATACCGGCAAGCGCATGAGCATTGTTCAGCTTGGCAGCCTGCTCGCGGCATTAACGTTCACCGGGGTTTATCTGGCCTCGGGGTTCTGGTGGCTCGCACTGGTGATGGCGATGTTTAGCTTTTTCTGGAATGCAGCCTTGCCACAGTTCGAGGCGACGACCTTCAGTCATCTGGCCGGACAGACTCATCGTTACAGCTCTATTCGCCTCTGGGGTTCGGTCGGATTCATTCTCTCTGTCTGGAGCGTCGGTTATGCGCTGGAAGGACAGGCGATTCAGTGGCTGCCGCATGTGCTGTTGTTTCTATTTGCCGCAATCTGGCTCAGCAGTATAGCGGTACCCGAGGAAGCTGCCGGGCATATGCCGCTGGATCACCAGCCCCTGCGCCAGGTTCTGGGGAAACCGGCTGTAGCCGGTCTGCTGGTAACTTGCTTTTTGATGCAGGCCAGTCATGGTCCGTATTACACCTTTTACTCCATATATATGGAAGAGATGGGCTACGGACTGAGCAAGATTGGGGTTCTCTGGGCACTGGCTGTGCTGGCGGAAGTCGGTGCCTTTATGATTATGCATCGCCTGATGCCACGTTACGGGGCACGCCATTTGTTAATTCTGGCGCTGATCCTGACGACGCTGCGCTGGATATTGATCGCCCTGTTTCCCCAATGGACATCTATCATGATCTTGGCCCAGTTGTTACATGCGGCCAGTTATGGTGTATACCATGCGGCGGCGATTCACCTGATTCACCGGTTTTTTATCGGTCGGCATCAGGGTAAGGGACAGGCGCTGTACAGCAGCCTGAGTTTCGGTGCCGGCGGGGCGGTGGGCAGTCTCTACAGTGGCTATTTGTATGATTTGGCGGGGCCGTTGATGATGTACAGTATTGCCGCGGGACTAAGCCTGGCAGGCATGCTGGTGGTCTACCGGTTTGTGCATTCACCGGAAAACGAGGCAGGGGCGAGATAAACAAACCGCGCCTTTGGCCGATAAATCAACAGGCGTTGTCTATAACCCGATAGCAGAAGGTATTATCAGCACGATGTTAACCCAGGCGAGAATTCATGACGGGCCAACCTATGATGTGCTCATTATTGGTGGTGGCATTTCCGGTGCCGCGCTGTTGTTTGAACTGGCCCGTTATACGGATCTTCGTGAACTGTGCTTGCTGGAAAAGCGTGACAGCATCGCCGATCTCAATTCACATGGTCGCAATAACAGCCAGACCCTGCATTGCGGTGATATCGAAACCAATTACAGTCTGGAGAAAGCGGTCCAGGTCAAGGCTACCGCGGCCATGGTGGTCAATTACTGTCAGCAGGTCCCGGAGCGCGACAGCCTGATTTTTAAATACCCGAAGATGGTGCTGGGGGTGGGTGCCAGCGAATGTCACGAGCTGCGTGAACGGTATGAACGTTTTCGTGATTATTTTCCCGGCATGCAATTGCTGGAGCGGGAGCAGATTGCACAAATCGAGCCCCGTGTGGCTATCGATCGCGAGCAGGAGATTGTGGCGCTGGCCGTGCTCGATGAATATACCGCGGTGGATTTTCATGCCCTGTCTAACAGTTTTATTCACCAGGCCCGTCAGGAGCGTAACAAACAGGTGGATGTGCATCTGTCGACGTATGTGCAGTCGATCCACAAGACGGATGACCATTATGAAGTCATGACCAGCCGGGGAACTTACCGTGCCCGCTTTGTGGTTGTCTCCGCCGGTGCCCACAGTCTGCTTTATGCCCAGAAGCTGGGCTATGGGTTGAATTATTCCTGCTTACCGATGGCAGGCAGTTTTTATTACACACCCGGGGTGCTCAACGGCAAGGTCTATACCGTGCAGAAAAAGAACCTGCCCTTCGCCGCGATTCACGGCGATCCCGATGTGCTGGTGCCGAATAAAACCCGTTTTGGTCCTACCGCTCTGGTGTTACCGATGCTGGAGCGCTATAACCTGCGCACGGTGAGTGAGTTTCTGCGTGTATTTCGTCCCGACTGGCGCGTATTGAAGGTGTTCTGGGATCTGTTTCGGGTGAGCGAGATTCGCAATTATATGTTCAAGAACATGCTGTTTGAAATCCCGTTTATCCGTCGGTTGTTATTCCTGCGCGATGTACGCAAGATCGTGCCGGATCTGACACTCAAGGAGCTGGAGTTTGCCAAAGGTGTCGGGGGGATTCGCCCCATTATGATCGACAAACTGAATCGTCAGCTGCATCTGGGTGAGGCAAAGATTAATCCGGGCAACGGGATTATTTTCAATATGACACCATCCCCGGGCGCCACCAGTTGCCTGGGTAATGCGCAAAAGGATATGCAGATTATTGCCGATTACCTGGGTTGTCAGATCGACAAGGAACGCTTCGAATCCGAACTGCTCCCGGGGCAATCCAAATAACTGCTTTAAAATTGACTTCACGTTCACTCGCGGTGCGAGTGAAAGGTTTCCCTTCCGTACACCTTTAAATTCAGGGGTATACGGCTTTGGCAAAACTGCCAGTGGTTGTTTTGAGGCGGACGATTGCGGACAATAGGTCCCCTTGCAGAGCTGACAGGCTTGTCACTGATTACGAAAAAATGTATCCCTTCAGGTTGTAGAGTATATGAAATCCGCGTTCGATATGACGTTACAGCTGGAGCAACTTCAGCACTCGCTTTGTGAACATCCTCTTTATCAGGTGCTTGACGATCCCCGGGCCGTTCCTGTGTTTATGCAGCATCATGTTTTTGCGGTGTGGGATTTTATGTCCCTGCTCAAGGCATTGCAGCGCGGACTGACCTGCCTGGAGGTGCCCTGGCGCCCTGTTAATACTTCGAAGGAACTGGTGCGGTTTATCAATGAGATCGTGCTGGGCGAGGAGAGTGATCTTGATCAGCAGGGGCAGGCCTGTGATCACTTCACGCTGTATCTGCGGGCGATGGAAGAACTGGGCGTGGATCGCAGCGCCATTGATCAGTTTCTGCGTGAGTATGATTATCAGGTGATTCCGCCCGGCGCGCGGGAGTTCGTACAGATGAATCTGGATCTGGCCACCAGTGGTGAACTGCACCGGATCGCCTCGGCATTTTTCTTCGGCCGGGAAAAACTGATTCCGGAAATGTTCGAGAGGATTCTCAACGGTCTGGGGGAGCGTAAACAGGACTGCCCGACACTGGTCTATTATCTGGAGCGGCATATCGAACTGGACGGGGAAGAGCATTCGCATCTGGCGCAAAAGTGCCTGGACGTGCTCTGCGCCAACGACTCACGTCGGCTTGAGGAAGCGTATGAAACCGCGGCGATGAGCCTTGAACAGCGTCGGCGGCTCTGGGATGCGGCACTTGAGCAGTACCGTCAATCCTGATCGAGTGTCAGCCGGGCATCGACGCCTTTAACACCGGGCGTGTTGTTACACAGGCGGCGGATTCGTTCGCGAGCGGCTTCGTTACTGACCCGTCCCTGCAACGTCACCACACCCTGGTGGGTACTGACCTGGATGTGACTGGCGTTGATCCCGGGGTCACTGATCAGTTGCGAGCGGATCTCGGCACTGATACTGGCGTCAGAGTGACTGGCACGCTTGTCATTGAAACCGTAATCGCCGCTGTCACGACCAGCGCCGCTGGCGGCCAGTGTCCCGCAGGCCGTGATCTGGCTGGCCAGCCAGAGGAATAACAGAGACAGTATTATTGAGTGGCGCACGGTCGTTATCTGTAGTTGATGGGGCAGGGCCCAGTTTAACCCGGTTTGGCGTTCTGTTGCAGGCAATCGAGCATCGCCCCGGCGGCGTTACTCAACGTTCGGCCCGCGTGCCAGACCACACCGAGTTCCCGTTCCAGCTGCAATGCTGGCAAGTGCAAACAGGCCAGCTCTTCATCCAGCAGGGTTTGCGGCAGCACACTCCAGCCCAGCCCGATGCCGACCATCATCTTGATGGTCTCCAGATTATTGGTGGCCAGTTTGACTTGCAGCGCAGCCGGGGTCTGCAAATCCGCAAACGCCTGTTCCACCAGCGTGCGGGTGAACGTGCCGCGCATGGGCAAAATGGCCGGCCACTCCAGCAACGCTTGCGGCGTCAGTGGGGCTGCCCGGGTCAGGGGGTGGTCGGGAGCAACCACAATGTGCAACGGATCGCGCCAGATAGCCTGGAATTTCAATTCCGCCGGCGGACTCAGCGGCAGAGTCACCACACCCAGCTCGCTGTCACCGTGCGACACCGCCTGGCAGGCCTGTTCCGATTCCATGAATTGCAGGTCCAGTTCTACCTGGGGATAGTCGCTGCTATAGCGACGCAGTACCGGGGGCAGGCGATGCAGACCAATATGATGACTGGTCACCATACTCAATTGCCCGCCCACCTGGCCGGCGAGATTGCGAATGCTGCGACGGGTATCTTCCAGTTCCAGCAGAATATTCCGGGCCCGGGGCAGCAGGGCGTGACCGGTCTCGGTCAGCTGCACCTGGTGGCCGATGCGGTCGAACAGGGGATTGCCCAGCTCCGCCTCCAGCGCGGCGATGCGCTTGCTGATGGCCGGCTGGGTGAGAAACAGCTGGCCGGCGGCCCGGGAGAACGAGCGCTGTTCGGCAACGGCGACAAAGGCCTGGAGGTTGGCAAAATCCATGAATAATAGTTATGGATAATATGAAAATAATGAATTTGGGTAATAGTATAGAAGCAGGTTAAACTTTGTTCAATCCGGACACAGGAACAGGAACAGGAACAGGAACGATGAGCGGCAAGACTTTATACGACAAGTTGTGGGATCGGCAC
This sequence comes from uncultured Thiohalophilus sp., assembly GCA_964405505.1. Lineage (GTDB taxonomy): Bacteria > Pseudomonadota > Gammaproteobacteria > UBA6429 > Thiohalophilaceae > Thiohalophilus. The sequence goes on along the minus strand of CAYOOC010000011.1, from coordinate 33,404 downwards.
GTGGTGCGCGATAACGGGGATGGTACCGCGCTGCTGTATATCGATCGGCATCTGATTCACGAGGTGACCTCCCCCCAGGCCTTCGAGGGCCTGCGTCTGGCCAACCGACAGCCGTGGCGGGTGGGTGCCAATCTGGCCACGCCGGATCACAATGTGCCGACCACCGATCGCCGCGGTGGCATTACCGACCCGGTTTCCCGCCTGCAGGTGGAGACCCTGGATCAGAATTGCCAGACCTACCACATCACCGAATTCGCCATGGCCGATTTGCGCCAGGGCATCGTGCATGTGATTGGCCCGGAACAGGGCGCCACCCTGCCGGGCATGACCGTGGTTTGCGGCGACAGCCATACCTCCACCCACGGCGCCTTCGGCGCGCTGGCCTTCGGCATCGGCACCTCCGAGGTGGAGCACGTGCTGGCCACCCAGACCCTGGTGCAACAGCAATCCAAATCCATGCTGATCAGCGTGGACGGCAAGGCGCCGGCCGGGGTGACCGCCAAGGATATCGTGCTGGCGGTGATCGGCCGGATCGGCACCGCCGGTGGCACCGGTTACGCCATCGAATTTGGCGGCGAGGCGATCCGCGATCTCTCTATCGAAGGGCGCATGACCCTGTGCAACATGGCCATCGAGGCCGGGGCCCGGGCCGGCATGGTGGCGGTGGATGACAAGACCATCGAGTATGTCAAAGGCCGGCCGTTTGCCCCGCAGGGATCGCTCTGGGAACAGGCGGTGGCCGACTGGCAGGAACTGCACAGCGACCCCGATGCCGAATTCGACAAGGTCGTGCATCTGGATGCCTCAACCCTGCAGCCGCAGGTCACCTGGGGCACCTCGCCGGAGATGGTGGTCGGGGTGAATGAAACGGTCCCGACACCGGACTCGTTTCCCGAGCCGGTCAGGCAGGAAGGCGCCCGTGCCGCACTCAAGTACATGGGTCTGGAAGGCGGTACGCCGATCAGCGACATTCGCCTGGACAAGATCTTTATCGGCTCCTGCACCAACTCGCGCATCGAGGACCTGCGCGCCGCCGCCGCCGTGGTCGATGGCCACAGGGTCGCTGACAACATCAAGCTGGCGATGGTGGTGCCGGGCTCGGGGCTGGTCAAACAGCAGGCCGAGAACGAGGGGCTGGACAGGATCTTTATCCAGGCCGGCTTCGAATGGCGCGAGCCGGGTTGTTCCATGTGCCTGGCGATGAATGCCGATCGGCTGGAGCCGGGCGAGCGTTGCGCCTCCACCTCGAACCGCAACTTCGAAGGCCGCCAGGGCCAGGGCGGACGCACTCACCTGGTCAGCCCCGCCATGGCCGCCGCCGCGGCCATCGCCGGTCACTTCGTTGACGTCAGGGACATGAATTGAACAAAGAGATTAACGCAAAGGGCGCAAAGGCGCAGAGATCGCAAAGGAAAACAGGTTATGTGTTCAGGTTTTAACTTTGCATCGCCTGCGATGCTGCGCTTACCTTTTAATGAAATGGTAACGTGAAATTACCCCTTTCGTGACTAGTAGTGAGAGATAACAGGCAAAGGAGCACAGGCAAAAAAGAAGCAGGGTTTAGCGAGAAGTTTCAAAAAATTATTTTGTTTTCTCTGCGTCCTTTGCGTCTTTGCGTTCTCTGCGTTGGATTTTGAGAGTATGAAAAATGAAAAAATTTGAGACATTAACCGCCATAGCCGCGCCGCTGGATCGATCCAATGTCGATACCGACGCGATCATTCCCAAGCAGTTTCTCAAGTCGATCAAGCGCACCGGCTTCGGGCCGAATCTGTTCGACGAATGGCGTTATCTGGATCATGGCGAGCCGGGCAAGGACAACAGTGATCGGCCGATCAACCCGGACTTCGTGCTCAACCAGCCGCGTTACCAGGGCGCGCAGATCCTGCTGGCCCGTGAGAACTTCGGTTGCGGCTCCAGTCGCGAGCACGCACCCTGGGCGTTGCTCGATTACGGCTTTCGGGTGATCATCGCGCCGAGTTTCGCCGATATCTTTTATAACAACTGTTTTAAAAACGGCATCCTGCCTATCGTACTGGACGCTGAAACAGTGGAACAATTGTTCAAGGCTGTTGAAGGGCAGGAAGGCTATCAATTGAGTGTGGATCTCAAACAGCAGCAGATTCGCACGCCGGACGGCGACACTATTGCCTTCGAGATCGATGCCTATCGCAAGCAGCGCCTGCTCGAAGGCCTGGACGACATCGGCCTGACCCTGCAGCATGCCGACGAAATCCGTGCCTACGAGGAACAACAATCGAAGCAACGCCCGTGGCTGTTTAATCAAGGTGAGTTCGTGAAGTAGTGAGGTCGCAAGATGATTGTCTGTCTTTGTGCCATCTTTCGAACTCGCGCTCTAACGCTCTCACATGAAACAAAGAGAAAGCACATATGACGAAAAAGATTCTGGTACTGCCCGGCGATGGTATTGGTCAGGAGATCGTGGCCGAGGCGGTGAAGGTGTTGGATGTCCTGCGCCAGGACGGTCTGGATATCGAACTGGACGAGGCGCTGGTCGGGGGGACGGCCTATGACGAACATGGCACGCCGTTGCCTGCCGAAACGCTCGATCTTGCCAAGGAGGCCGATGCCATTTTGCTCGGTGCGGTCGGCGGTTATAAATGGGAATCGCTGGAGATCGCAGTACGCCCGGAAAAAGGATTGCTGGGGCTGCGCTCGGAACTGGAACTGTTCGCCAATCTGCGTCCGGCCATTCTCTATCCGCAACTGGCCGATGCCTCCACATTGAAGCCGGAGGTGGTCTCCGGGCTGGATATCATGATCGTGCGCGAGCTGACCGGCGGTATTTACTTCGGCCAGCCGCGCGGTATTCGCACCCGCGAGGACGGCCAGCGCGAAGGCTACAATACCCTGGTCTACAGCGAGTCGGAGATCGAACGTATCGCCCGGGTCGCCTTCGATATCGCCCGCAAGCGCAACCACAAGGTCTGCTCGGTGGACAAGGCCAATGTCCTCGAATGCACCGAACTGTGGCGGGAAGTGACCACCACGGTCGGCAAGGAATACAGTGACGTGGAACTGAGCCACATGTACGTGGACAACGCTGCCATGCAACTGGTGCGCGCGCCCAAGCAGTTCGACGTGATGGTCACCACCAACATGTTCGGCGATATTCTCTCCGATGCCGCCGCCATGCTCACCGGCTCCATCGGTATGTTGCCCTCGGCCTCGCTGGATGCCCACGGCAAGGGCATGTACGAGCCGATCCACGGCTCGGCGCCGGATATCGCCGGGCAGAACGTGGCCAACCCGCTGGCGACCATTCTCTCGGTGGCGATGATGCTGCGATATTCCCTGGACGAGCCGGCCATGGCCGATCGGATCGAGCAGGCGGTCAACACGGTGCTGGATCAGGGACTGCGCACCGCCGACATCTTCCAGGAAGGCACACAGAAAGTCGGCACCAGTGAAATGGGCGATGCGGTCGTCAGGGCGCTCCAGCACTAAAAGGGCCAAGGGACGAGTTACGAGGGACGAGGAAAATCACCCCTTACCTCGTCACTCCGGGCAAGCCGGAGGCGCGACCCGGAATCCAGCCTAAATAAAAGGGAACAGGGACGAGTTACGAGGGACGAGGAAAAGCGGAATGGGAATTTCACCCGCCTCGTCACTCGTCCCTCGTACCTCGGCCCTGTTCAGGGTTACAATGTCAGGTATATAACAGCAGAGTTTTGATCGAGGTGGAGCAATGAAACGGGTAGGTTTGATAGGTTGGCGCGGTATGGTGGGGTCGGTCCTCATGCAACGCATGCGCGAGGAACAGGATTTCGATCATATCGATCCGGTGTTTTTTTCCACCTCGCAGACCGGTCAGCCCGGCCCCGATATCGGCAAGGACGTGCCGCCGTTAAAAGATGCCAATGACATCGATGAACTGAAGGCCATGGAGGTCGTCATCTCCTGCCAGGGCGGTGACTATACCGAGAAGGTCTATCCCGCGCTGCGCAAGGCCGGCTGGGACGGTTACTGGATCGACGCCGCCTCGACCCTGCGCATGCAGGACGACAGCATCATCGTGCTGGACCCGGTCAACAAAGACGTCATCGAAGACGGCCTGAACAAGGGCATCAAGACCTACGTGGGCGGCAACTGCACGGTCAGCCTGATGCTGATGGCTGTCGGCGGCCTGTTCGACCGGAACCTGGTCGAGTGGATCTCGCCCATGACCTATCAGGCCGCCTCCGGCTCCGGTGCGCAACACATGCGCGAACTGATCCGCCAGATGGGCGCTATCAATGATTCGGTCAAGGATCTCAACGCCGATCCGGCCACCGCCATCCTGGATATCGATCGCCAGGTGGCCGAGTTCATTCGCAGCAAGGACTACCCGGTCGACCAGTGGGGCGTGCCGCTGGCCGGCAGCCTGATCCCCTGGATCGACAAGCCGCTCGACAGCGGCCAGACCAAGGAAGAGTGGAAGGCCGAGGTCGAATCCAACAAGATCCTCGGGCGCAGTGAGCGGCCGATCCCGATCGACGGCATCTGCGTGCGCATCGGCGCCATGCGCTGTCACAGCCAGGCGTTGACCATCAAGCTGAACAAAGATGTGCCGCTGGATGAAATCAGCGACATCCTGGCCCGGGCCAACGACTGGGTGAAAGTCATTCCCAACGACAAAGACGTCAGCATGGCCGAGCTCAGCCCCGCCAGCGTCACCGGCAAGATGCACGTGCCGGTCGGACGCCTGCGCAAACTGAGCATGGGCAACGACTACCTTTCCGCCTTCACCGTCGGCGACCAGCTGCTGTGGGGCGCCGCCGAACCCCTGCGCCGCATGCTGCGCATCCTGCTCGACCACTAACGTGCTGGTTGTTGGTTCAGTGGGATTAACGCAAAGGGCGCCAAGACGCAAAGAACGCAAAGTTAATCATCTTGATTGATAAGATGATTAAGCCCCGGTTTCAGTACAACCATTGTGAGTGGATTGATATCTTAGGAATAATTAAACATCTTTGCGTCCTTCGCGTCTTGGCGTCCTTTGCGTTATTTACAGCGGCTTTGAAAAATGGAATCACTCGATGAGTAAGAACGTGGATATCGCCATTGTCGGGGTCACCGGCGCGGTGGGCGAGGTGATGCTGGAGATGCTCGAGCAACGGGATTTTCCGGTCGGGACGGTCTATCCGCTGGCCAGCGCCCGTTCCGCCGGCAAGCGGGTGGAGTTTCGCGGCAAGTCGCTGGTGGTCAAGGACCTGGCGGATTTCGATTTTTCCGGGGTGCAACTGGCGCTGTTTTGTGTCGGCGAGACGGTCGCGGCCGATTATGTGCCCCGGGCGACGGCGGCCGGTTGTGTGGTGATCGATAACAGCGCCCAGTACCGTGACGATACGTCGGTGCCGCTGGTGATACCGGAAGTCAATCCGCAGGCCATGGCCGGTTACACGGCACGCAATCTCATAGCCAGCCCCGATGCCCTGGCGATCCAGCTGTGGATGGTGCTCAAGCCACTTTACGATACCGTGGGGATTACACGCCTCAATGTGGCGAGCTATCAGGCGGTCTCCGGCAGTGGCAAGGCCGGAGTTAAGGAACTGGCCACTCAGACCGCTAACCTGTTGAATGCCCGACCGCTCGAGCACCAGGTGTATGATCGGCAGATTGCCTTCAATGCCCTGGCGCAGGTCGAGCCGCTGGAAGATAACGGTTATACGCGGGCCGAGATGAATCTGGTGCGGGAAAGTCGCAAAATCCTGGGCGACGAAAACCTGCCGATTAATCCGACCGCGGTCAGGGTTCCGGTATTTTACGGCCATGGGATGGCCGTGCACCTGGAGACCCGGGATAAGCTCGGGGCGGGGCAGGCGCGGGCCTTGCTGCAGCAGACGCCGGGCATCACGGTCATGGATGCCTTGCGGGACGACGGTTATCCGAGTGCGGTGACCGATGCGGCCAATGAAAATACCGTGCTGGTCGGCCGGATTCGGGAAGACATCTCCCATCCGCAGGGACTGGATCTGTGGATCGTGAGCGATAATGTGCGCAAAGGGGCGGCATTAAATAGTGTTCAAATTGCAGAAATTTTGGTAAAAGACTATTTATAAGCTATAGTTACTGCATACTCATAAAGAATCTTCAAAAAAACCGGAATAAGTTGTTGATATACAAGAATAAAAAGGTTGCCGCCAGTTTGAGGGGAGCGGGAGCATGACAGACTGGAGAATTTCTATGTTGCGAAAGCTGGTTGTGGGCCTGGCTTCGGCGTGCCTGATCCTGGTGCCGTTGACCGCTCAGGCGTTGGGGTTTGGCAATATCAAGCTCAATTCGGCACTCAATGAACCGCTCGATGCCCGGATCGAACTGATCTCGCCGACCGATTCTGATCTCGATTCCCTGAACGTTAAACTGGCCTCCGAAGGCGCGTTTACCCGTGCCGGTATCGATCGTCCCCATTTCCTCAGCGGCCTGCAGTTTGAAGTCGTCGAAGAGGGTGGTGAGAACTACATTCAGATTAACTCCCGCGAATCGATTCGCGAACCGTTTGTCAATTTCCTGCTCGAGTTCAGCTGGGACAACGGGCGGATGTTGCGCGAATATACCATGCTGCTGGACCCGCCCGGTCGCGTCACCCGCGAGCCGGCGCCGGCCATGGCCGAGACCCCGGTGACCGAGGAACCGGCGGATACCATTGAGCGTTACGAGCCGCAACCCTACAGTCCCGAACCCGCCGCGCCGACCGAAGAACCGACGCCCATGCCGGAGGAACCGGCACCCGAACCCGCCGCCGATGAGCCGGCGATGGCGGAAGAAGCGGATGAACCGGAAGTGATCGAGGTCGGCCCGGAGACAGAAATGGCCGCGGCAGAAGAAGCGCCGTCAGAAACAACCCGCGATGCCTTCGTTGATGATGGTTCCCTGTTCCCGCGTATCGATATCAGCGACTATCGCAGTGATATAGAGCTGGGCGAGCTCGATTACGGTGTGACCAAAGACGGTGACAACGCCTGGACGATTGCCCAGAAACTGCAGAGCAATGCCGAATCAGCCAGCATTTACCAGATTATGATGGCCTTGCTGCAAAGCAATCCCGATGCCTTTATCGATGGCAATGTCCATCGCCTCAAGAGCGGCCAGGTTCTGCGTATCGAGGATCCCTCGCTGCTGGATGCGATGAGCCGGCAACAGGCGGCCAATGAATATATGGCCCAGACCGAAAGCTGGAACGACTACCGCCAGGCCGTGGCCGAGCGGACCGGACGCCAGGCTGTGGTGGCCGAGGCCGGCGCCGAACAGGCACCGGTACGGGCGCAAAACGGTGGCGAGCTGACGCTCTCCTCGCCGGATGGCGATGATCTGCAAGCCGGTGCCGGCGCCAGCGAGGACGCCGTCAGCAACGATCTGATCGCCCTGCAGGATGAGCTGCGCCAGGTTCGCGAAAACGCCGCTTCCACGCAAGATCGCAACGTCGAACTCAATCGCCAGCTGCAGGACATGGAAGAAGAACTGGCCCGGCTGCAACGTTCCGTGTCTATCAAGGATGACGAACTGGCCGCCCTGCAGCAGCAACTGGCCGAACTGAACGCCGAACCGGCGCTGCCACAGACACCCGCGCCGGAAGAAACGGCCGTTGAAGAGGCTGTCGAAGCGCAACCGGTGGAAGAAGCGAGCGAACCCGAATCGGCGATGACTCGCGAGGAAGCCGGGGCAGAAGCGGAAGCGGAAATGGCCCCGCAACCCGAGGCGGAAGCCGAACCGGCACCGGTACAACCGCCTCAGGAGTCAGTCGAACCCGAAGCGCCCGTAGCCGAGGAAGAACCGGTCGAATCCGAAGCCCCCGCTGTTGAGGAAGTGCCTGAAACAGCCAGTGCCCCGCAAACCGACGGCGAACCCAAAGGCATGGTGGAAGAGTATCTCACCATGGCCAAAGAGATCTTCAACAGCGCCGTCGGCGTGGTCGGTGGCATGATTGGCGCCTCCGGCAATTCCCTGCTGATGTATGTGGCGGCCCCGGTGCTGCTGGTGCTGGTGATCCTGATGCTGATTGTGGTGCGTCGGCGCCGCGCGGCAGAGGGTAATTATCAGGAGAGTATCCTCTCCGGCGGTCCCTCCACCGTGACCAGCAGTGGCGAAGCGGGACCCGAGTCCGGTGAGTCCTCGTTTTTGAGTGACTTTGCCGTCAGTGGTGCCGGTGCGATTCAAACCGAGGATTCGGAAGTCGATCCGTTGACCGAAGCGGATGTCTTCATGGCCTATGGCCGTTACGAAGCGGCCGAAGAGCGCCTGCAGGAAGCCATCGAACAGGAACCCGGGCGCAAGGAGCTCAAACTGAAGTTGCTGGAACTGTATTCCGCCACCGGCAACAGCAATGCGTTTGAAAATCTGGCCGAAGAATTTTATGCCAGCCTCGGCGGCGAGGCCGACTCCGATCCCCAGTGGGAAAAAGTCGTGACCATGGGCAAGGAGCTGGTGCCGAATAATCCGTTGTTCGCCGCCGGCGCGGCGGCCGCGGCGGCGGCCCCGAACCTGGGTGGCGGGGACGCGACCACGGGCCTGTCCGACAGCCAGGTAATGGATATTGGTCTGGATACCGGGGTCTTTGAAGACAGTGATTTTGCCGGTTCGCAGCCAGGCAGTGGCGGTGATTCGGAACTCGATTTCAATCTGGATTTCGGCACCGAAAGCGATACGCCGGCGGCGACCTCCGAAGAGAGCGCCGGGGGCATGGACTTCAATATCGATATGGGCAGTGAACCGGCCCCGACAGAAGACCAGGCGCAAGCCGGTTCAGAGCTCGATTTCAATCTCGATATGGAGACCGAGCCGACGCCGGAGGCAGCGTCAGAAGCTGACACCAGTGGTATGGATTTCAATCTGGGTGACGATGACACCGGCGGTGGTATCGACTTTAACCTCGGCGGGGATGAAGCGTCCGGTAATGAACTGGACTTCAATCTCGGCGGTGAGGAAAGTGATACCAGAAATGATCTGGACTTCAATCTCGGCGGTGAGGAAAGTGATACCAGAAATGATCTGGAATTCAATCTCGACAGTGGCACCGAAAGCCCTGATACCGAAAGTGATCTGAGTCTGGATCTGGATAGCGATACAGAAGCCCCGGCAGCTGACGCCGGTGGCCTCGATTTCAATCTGGGCGATGAGGACAACACCCTCTCCCTGGATTCCGGCAACGAAGCGGCGCAAGGGGCCGACGAGGAACAGACCATGGCGATCGACGCCGGCGGGTTGGACTTTGGTGGTGGCGAGCAGGGCGGCATGGATCTGGACCTGGATGCCTCCGATGCGGCGGATTCGGAAATGTCGCTGGGAGGCGGGGATGAAGTCGGGACCAAGCTGGATCTGGCCCGGGCGTACATCGACATGGGCGATCCCGACGGAGCCCGCAGTATCCTCGATGAAGTCCTCGATGAAGGCGATGATTCCCAGAAGCAGGAAGCCCAGCAACTGATACAACAGATTGCCTGAGTAGATGCATCCGGTTATCCGGGTAGTCAGCTTTTTACTTTTTTGTATCGCGCTGGCTCGCCCGGATCGGGAACAGTTGATTCTGGCCGGGCTGCTGATGGCCGCACTGTTTTCTCGCTGTTCGTTTGATCAGTTTACCCGCTCCCTTGGCATGGTTCGCCGCCTGCGCTGGCTGTTGCTCTCCGTGGTAGTGATCTACGGCTGGTTTACCCCCGGCTTGCCCCTATCGTTGCCGCTGCCGGATTATCTGTTACCGACCCGCATTGGCCTGGAAACCGGTCTGTTACGCGGCATCACCCTGATCCTGATCCTGCTGGCTGCTGGCCTGCTGCTGGTGACCACCTCCCGCTCCCAGTTGATTGCCGCGCTCTACTGGTTGCTGGCGCCACTGCGTTATCTGGGTCTGCAACCGGAGCGGCTCGCCGTGCGCCTGAGCCTGACACTGACCTATGTTGACCAGCAGGAAAGCCTTTGGCGTGCACCGCCGCCTGCGCCGCAGGAGCGCCTGCAGGGCCGGATTAATCGTATTGCCCGGCATCTGGGCAGTTTGCTGCCGCGCCTGTTCGAACAGGCCGCCGAGCAACCCCGCCAGAGCGTCACGCTTGAACTGCCGGCGCCGCCAGGCCTGATACAATGGGGTTGGCCGGTCGCCCTGGGTGCCGGTTTTATCCTCAGTGCCTTTATCGAACTGTAAATTGCGGAGATCTTGTGCGAATCGCGGCAGGCGTAGAATACGATGGCAGTGCCTTTTGCGGCTGGCAGTATCAGGATCACTCGCCCAATGTGCAGGCGGTGGTGGAAAAGGCCCTGGGCAAGGTGGCCAATCATCCCGTGCGGGTGGTGTGTGCCGGGCGCACCGACAGCGGTGTGCATGCGGCGGGACAGGTCATCCATTTTGATACCGATGCCGAGCGCAGCGAATTTTCCTGGGTGCGAGGTACCAACAGTAACCTGCCTGCCAGCGTGCGCCTGTTGTGGACCCGCGAGGTGGATGAGACGTTTCATGCCCGCTTCAAGGCGCAGCGACGCTATTATCGCTATGTCATTTTCAACCGTGCCATCCATTCGGCCTGTTTGCACAAACGGGTCAGCTGGGAATACCGGCCGCTGGAACTGCGCCCCATGCAGCAGGCGGCCAAACATTTGCTCGGTGAACACGATTTCAGTGCCTACCGGGCGGTCGCCTGTCAGGCCAAAAGTCCGGTACGTACACTCTATCAACTCGATCTCCGGCAACAGGGCCCTTTCATTATTCTGGACCTGTCGGCCAATGCCTTTTTGCATCATATGGTGCGCAATATCGCCGGCGTATTGATGCGGATCGGTGCCGGGGAGGCCGAACCTGACTGGGCCCGCCAGGTGCTGGAATTGCGCGATCGCACCCTCGGGGGAGTGACCGCACCGCCTGACGGGCTCTATTTTACGCGCGTTGATTATCCCGGAGAGTTTGAATTGCCCGGCAGAGCGGACAGCGCCGGGCCGGGCGGCGTGTTCGACTTTTTCAGCGCCATTTGATCCAGGTCAAAGTGCCGGGGGAGGGGGGCTGACAAGCTGTCTCCAGCTAACGGTGCATTCTCCATAGCTGATTTTTCCCGCCGTCCCCCGGCGGGATTTTTTTATCGCCACACTTCCGGTAATGGATGTTCAGGAAAAGCTTCACCACGAAGACACCAAGACACGAAGAAATCATTGAATCTTTGCGTCCTCCGCGCCTCCGCGAACTCTGCGTTATTTCCAGTGAAGTCAAATAGTGAAAAGTTTATGTTCTGGTTCAAAGGCGCAGCACGACCAGTAGTAGGCCGGACATAGCAACGCGGTGTCCGGCAATCGGTGGTGTTGCCCGGTACCGCTTCGCTTAATCGTGCCTGTGACTTTTCTGAACAGACCCAATCCACTGTTTTTCAGTGCGGATCGGTGTGCTCGGTGTTTCGGTGGTTATGTCTATTTTGGATTCGACCATGAAGACACCAGGACACGAAGAAATTATTCAATCTTCGCGTCCTTCGCGCCTCCGCGAACCTGGCGTTATTTCCAGTAAAGTCAAAAAGTGATGCTCTGACTCAAAGGCGCAGCACGATCAGTGCCTGCAGGACATTATCCTCGGTTTGTTTATCGCCCAGTTTGTTGCGCCAGTATTGCCACTCGACACCAACAAACAGGCGGTCGGGGCTATCCCACATTGTGTGGCCAAGGTCGTAGCGAAATTGCGGCTGGAGTAAAATCCAGTCGTGTACGATCTGACCGAATTCATTATCCCGCTGTGCAATGTATTCGCCATGCCCTTCGATACTGAAACGGTGCCCGCCCACGCTAAAGGGATAGGCCCAGTTGATATCCAGCATGTAACTGTCGTCCTCGGCCGGTGCGCCGCCACCGCTTAACCCGGCACTGTCGTCGAGATAGAGCGTGAAGTCCGTATTGAAAAAGGTGAAACCTGGAAACTCCCAGCTCAGGCGGATACCCGGCAGGTATTTGCGTACCTTCGCTTCGCGGGAATAATTAATACCGGTCAGCAGGCCGATATCGCTGACCCTGCCGAAGCCGACGTCTTTATCCATCAGCTTGTCCAGGCTGAAATTGATATACAGTTCACTGTAGAGATCGCTGTCGTTAAAGTCATCGGCATAGCGATCATCCAGATAATCGGCAAACAGGAACAGATCGCCGAACGCCCAGCCGCTGGCATGTTGCAGGGTCAGGATATCCGTATCGCTACTGGCACCACCGGCAAACGAGGGGGCGGCGAGCGAGCCATGTTGATAATGCAGCTCAGTGGTTTGCCACTGCAGGGCGTGAACATCGTGCGTTACAACAAATCCCGCAAGCAGGATCAAAACAGGCAAGACAGGTCTGTTCATGCGATGGTGGTTTGGTTGCGGCCCTGTTTTTTCGAGGCGTAAAGCGCGGTGTCGGCACGTTTGAGCAACTCGCCCAGTACTTCGCCGGAGCGGTATTCGGCGACACCAATGCTGATCGTGACCTCCAGGCTTTGTTTGTTGCAACGGAAGGCGTGCTTCGCAACCGCCTCTCGAATTATTTCAGCCCGTTGCCCGGCTTCCTCGCTACCCAGGCCATTCATGAGTATCACGAACTCATCGCCACCCCAGCGGCACAGGGTGTCGGAGGCGCGGATGTGGTCGCGGACGATTTCGGTAAAATTGCGCAAGATTGCATCGCCACAATCATGACCCTGCGAGTCGTTGATCTGTTTGAAAGTGTCGATGTCGAGGCTGACCAGTGTGACCGGCGTATTGTTGCGCCGGGCGGCAGGGATATCATGATTGAAAATGACTTCAAGGACATGGCGGTTGGCGGCGCCTGTCAACTTGTCCGTGGTGGCCATCTCTTCCAGGCGGCGCTGGTAACCGCGCAGTGTGAACCAGGCAATACCCAGCACCAGCGCCGTGATCAGCAGGGCAATGACGATATTGGCCAACAGGGCATCGAGGACCCGGGCATCGGCATCGGATTCGGCCTGTTCGACAATCAGATACCAGTCGAACTCGGGAACCAGGCGGCTGTTGACATAAACCGTTTTGCCGTCGGGGCGGGTGTAATTTACCGATGCACCGGGGTTGGCCAGTATGTGGGTGGCGACCCGTCCCATCCCGGGGCGCTCCTGAATGCGATCTGCTCCCGTGTACTGGCTGCTACGAACGGTTACCTTGCCTTCACGATTAATGAAATAGATATCGCGATTGTAGCGGCGTTGATAGTTTTCAATCAGATCGGCTACACGATCCACGGCTAGACCGATACCGGTAACACCGACGAATTTACCGTTATAGTCAGTGACCCGGTAGTTAACAAAAATGCTCAGCCGGCTTCGATCCGCCGTGTCGAAGTCAAGATTGATTTCGTAGGGATCGTTCATGTTGCGCACCCGAAAGTACCATTGGTCGGCCGGGTCATCGCGGGACACTTTTTTCAGGATACCATCGGGGTGATAATAATTGCGATGTTTGTCGGAGACGAAGAAAGCCGTGGTGGTCTCATAACGCTGCTGGATTTGCTTCAGATAGCGAATGATTTTTTCCGGTTCCTTCTCGCCACCCAGTGTCCAGTCAAGCACAAAAGTGTCATGGGCCATGAGTGAGGAGATCAGGATCGAACGCAGTAGATCGCGCTCGATTTCTGAATAGATATTATCACTGGTCAGCGGCAGCGCTTCATCGGCAATCTGGGTGCGCAGCGAATCATGAGCCATCAGGTAACTGATGACGCTGGTGGCAAGAAAGCCCAGCACCAGTAGCGCCGCAAGTGCGGCTGTGAAATAGGATTTTTTATACTGCACGGCCGAAAGTCTGGTTGTTATTCGCTTGAGGTTTGTGCTGCGGGTTGAGAGTGACCCGGGGCTGGTTGGTTGAGTATAAACAGACGCATTCAGTTATGTCCATCCTGATAACTTGATGCCGATTCCAGTCCCTCTGGTTTCGGGTGCCGGTTGTCCATCACAGAAAAAACTGTGTTACTCCGTACTGGGTTCCCCGGCGGGTTATGTTTCGGCGTTTTGATCGTCGACTTTAATTTTGTCGGGCTTTAATGGATATAACAGTATTACGGCCTGTCATAAGAACGACGACAGTATACTTTTCAACGAGCCTGCAACCCGCCGGCCTGTGCGAGGGGCTTTTTCTTGCAGGTGTGTACTAAGTACCTGTAAAATCAATAACCTTTGTGCCCGTCCGGCTTGTCAGTCCGGCGCTTTACAGGACAATCGATAGCGATGCGAACCCGGGTCAAGATCTGCGGCATTACCCGGCCGCAGGATGCCATTGCCGCCGCCCAGACAGGTGCCGATGCTATCGGGCTGGTGTTTTATCCAGCCAGTCCGCGCGCGGTGGAGATCGAACAGGCCCGGGAGATCGTGACCGCGCTGCCGCCGTTTGTGACGGTCGTGGGGCTGTTTGTCGATGCCGACGAGGCCACCATCCGGCAGGTGTTGGCGGCGCTGCCGCTGGATGTGCTGCAGTTTCATGGTGACGAATCGCCCGAAGCCTGTCGCCGTTATGCCCGTCCCTATATCAAGGCCCTGCGTATGCGGGAAGAGGCGGATGTTCTGGACGCGGCGCGCGAGTATCACGACGCGGCCGGGCTGTTGCTGGATACCTACCAGGCCGGGGTCCCCGGCGGCACCGGCGACAGCTTTGACTGGCGGCGGGTCCCGGCCCACCTGGCCACGCCGGTGGTCCTGGCCGGGGGACTGACCCCGGAGAATGTCGCCGAGGCGGTGATCACCGCCCGCCCTTACGGCGTGGATGTCAGTGGCGGGGTTGAATCCCAGAAGGGGATCAAGGACGCCTGGAAAATCCGATCCTTTATCGCAGAGGTAGAACGCGTTGGCAGAGACTAAACCCAAATATCACTATCCGGACGCCCGCGGCCATTTCGGTCCCTATGGTGGCCGGTTCGTGGCCGAGACCCTGATGGGGCCGCTGGAAGAGCTGCGCGAAGCCTACGACCGTTACATGGCGGACGCTGATTTTCAGGCCGAGCTGGACGACGAGCTGCGCCAGTATGTTGGCCGCCCGAGCCCGCTCTATTATGCCCGGCGCTGGAGCGACAAACTGGGCGGGGCGCGCATCTATCTCAAGCGCGAGGACCTCAATCACACCGGGGCGCACAAGATTAACAATACAGTCGGTCAGGCCCTGCTGGCCCGGCACATGGGCAAGACCCGGATCATCGCCGAGACCGGTGCCGGCCAGCACGGCGTGGCGACCGCCACCGTGGCGGCCCGGCTGGGGCTGGAGTGCGTGGTCTACATGGGCGCCGAGGACGTGCAGCGCCAGTCGATGAATGTCTATCGCATGAAACTGCTGGGAGCCCGGGTGGTGCCGGTGGAGTCGGGCTCCCGCACGCTGAAAGATGCCCTGAACGAGGCGATGCGCGACTGGGTGACCAATGTCGATAATACCTTCTATATTATTGGCACCGTGGCCGGCCCGCACCCTTATCCGGCCATGGTGCGTGATTTTCAGGCGATCATCGGCCGCGAATCCCGCGAGCAGATCCTGGCCCAGGAAGGGCGCCTGCCCGACGCACTGGTGGCCTGTGTGGGCGGGGGCTCCAATGCTATCGGCCTGTTCTATCCGTTTATCGATGACGAATCGGTCCAGATGTACGGGGTCGAGGCGGCCGGCTTTGGCCTGGAGACCGGCCAGCACGCCGCACCACTGTGCGCCGGCAAGGCGGGGGTACTGCACGGCAACCGGACCTATCTGATGGAAGACGCCCACGGCCAGATCGTCCACACCCATTCGGTCTCGGCCGGCCTCGATTACCCGGGTGTCGGCCCCGAGCATGCCTGGCTGAAGGACTCGGGGCGGGCCCACTATGTGGCGGTCAACGATGACGAGGCCCTGCAGGGCTTTCATGACCTGACCCGCATTGAGGGCATTTTGCCCGCCCTGGAATCGAGCCATGCGTTGGCCTATGCCACCAAGCTGGCCCCGACCATGGACAAGGACCAGATCATCGTGCTGAACCTCTCCGGACGGGGGGACAAGGATATCCACACCGTCGCCACCCATCAGGGAATCGAGTTATGAGTCGTATCGCCGGTTGTTTTCAGGCAGCTCGCAAGGCCGGGCGCAAGGTGTTGATTCCGTATGTGACGGCCGGGGATCCGGCTCCCGATCAGACCGTGGCCCTGATGCACGCCATGGTGGCCGCCGGGGCCGATATCATCGAGCTGGGGGTGCCGTTTTCCGATCCCATGGCCGAGGGGCCGGTGATTCAAAAGGCCATGGAACGGGCCCTGACCCATGACGTGACTCTGGACGATGTGCTGGACATGGTGCGCACCTTCCGCCAGCAGGATGACGCCACACCGGTAGTGCTGATGGGCTATCTCAATCCCATCGAGGTCAAAGGCTATGACCGGTTTGCCGACGAGGCCGCCGAAGCGGGGATTGATGGGGTGTTGACCGTGGATCTGCCCCCGGAGGAGGGGGAGGATTACATCCGCACCCTGCAGGCACATGACATCGACCGGATCTTTTTGATCTCGCCGACGACCGATCCCGAACGCATGGCGGCGGTCAGTCAGGCCAGCAGTGGATTTATTTATTATGTCTCGCTCAAGGGGGTTACCGGCGCGGCCAATATCGATACCAAACTGGTCGGGGATCGCGTTTCGGCGATTCATGCGTTGACAGATTTGCCGGTAGGAGTAGGCTTTGGTATCAATAATGCCGAATCCGCCGCTGCCGTGGCTGCCGAGGCCGATGGAGTCGTGGTGGGCAGTGCACTGGTACGTAAAATAGAAGAAAATGTCACCTCGGCCGACAAGATCCAGACAGCTGTCACGACGTTGCTGGGCGAGATGCGGCGGGCGATGGATGCCCGCCAGGGCGTTACCAACAAGACTTGAGGTTGTTCATCGATGAACTGGTTTACCAAGTTATTACCTACCCGGATCCGCACCGAAGGCGGTAATCGCAAAAGCGTTCCCGAAGGCTTATGGAGCAAATGCCAGGCCTGTGGCGCCGTGCTCTACCGCGCCGAGATGGAGCGCAATCTGGATGTCTGTCCCAAATGCGATCACCACATGCGCATCAATGCCCGCCGTCGGCTGGAACAGTTTCTGGACGAAGAAGGTCGCGAGGAGATCGCGGCCAATCTCAAGCCGGTCGATGCCCTCAAGTTCCGGGATATGAAAAAATACAAGGACCGGCTGGTTCAGGCCCAACGGGCCACGGATGAAAACGACGCCCTGGTGGCCATGCAGGGCACACTCAAAGGCATGCCGGTGGTGGCCGCGGCGTTCGAATTCAAGTTCATGGGCGGTTCCATGGGCTCGGTGGTCGGCGAGCGCTTCGTGCGCGCGGTTAACACCTGTATCGAGCACAACATGCCGCTGGTCTGTTTCTCTGCCAGTGGCGGGGCGCGCATGCAGGAGGCGCTGTTCTCGCTGATGCAGATGGCCAAGACCAGTGCCGCGCTGGCCCGCATGAGCAAAAAAGGCATTCCCTTTGTCTCGGTCATGACCGATCCCACCATGGGCGGCGTCTCCGCCAGTCTGGCCATGCTCGGGGATATCAACGCCGCCGAGCCCAACGCCCTGATCGGTTTCGCCGGCCCGCGCGTCATTGAACAGACCGTGCGCGAGACCCTGCCCGAGGGCTTCCAGCGCAGCGAGTTTTTGCTCGAACACGGCGCCATCGACATGATCATCGACCGTCGCGAAATGCGTGACCGCCTCGCCAACGTGCTGGCCATGCTGACTCAACAACCCTCCTTGTAAGTGGCTAGGTTCCAGGGGCTAGTTTCTAGGGCCTAGCCCCTAGGACCTAGCGCCTGTTAGAGCGGGTGCCATACTCTCGGAATCCTCCCTCTTATGCGTTTTAACACCCTTGCAGAATGGCTCCGTTGGCAGGAAAGCCTGCATCCGGCCGAGATCGAGCTGGGCCTGGCGCGGGTCGGGGAGGTGTTCTCGTGTCTGTGTCCGGAGCCGTTGCCGTTTACCGTGGTGACGGTGGCCGGGACCAATGGCAAGGGGTCGAGCATCGCGGCGCTGGAAGCGATGTTGCGGGCCGGGGGATACCGGGTCGGCGCCTATACCTCGCCCCATCTGTTGCGTTACAACGAGCGGATTCGGCTCGATGGAAAAGAGGTCAGTGATACGGCGCTGATCGAGACCTTTGAGCGGGTGGATCAGGCCCGGGGCGACATTTCCCTCACCTATTTTGAATTCGGCACCCTGGCGGCGCTGCGGATTTTCGCCGATGTCACGCCGGATATCGTGCTGCTGGAAGTCGGTCTGGGGGGCCGGCTGGATGCGGTCAATATCGTCGATCCCGATGTAGCGCTGATCACCGCCATTGGCATCGATCATACCGCCTGGCTGGGGGAGGATCGCGAGACGATCGCCGGCGAAAAGGCCGGGATCATGCGCCCCGGCGGCCCGGTCGTATGCAGCGATCCGCGCCCGCCGGCGGCGATTGCCGATCGGGCCCACAAGCTGGGGGCCCCGCTGTACCGGCTGGGCAGCGAATATGATTACCGGCTGCATGGCGACAGCTGGGACTGGCAGCGCACGACGCCGCCCCGACAGGCGCTGGCCGATCTGCCGCGCCCGGTGCTGGGGGGCGAACACCAGTATCGCAACCTGGCCGGGGCGTTGATGGTGCTGTCGCTGCTTGGCGAGCGCTTTTCGCTCGAGCGGGCCCAGATCGAAACCGGTCTGACCCGGATGGTCCTGCCCGGTCGTTTGCAGACGATCTCCGGCGATCCTCCTCTGCTGCTGGATGTCGCCCACAACCCCGATGGCGTCGAACAACTGGCCCGGGCCCTGACGATGGAACCCGTGGCAGGGCGTAACTGGGCCATCATCGGCATGATGGGGGACAAGGACCTGCACGGCGCG
This sequence comes from uncultured Thiohalophilus sp., assembly GCA_964405505.1. Lineage (GTDB taxonomy): Bacteria > Pseudomonadota > Gammaproteobacteria > UBA6429 > Thiohalophilaceae > Thiohalophilus. The sequence goes on along the minus strand of CAYOOC010000011.1, from coordinate 14,593 downwards.
CTGCAGCCGATTCTGGAGCAGATTGCCGGCTGGTTTCCCGTGGCTTTGCCGGAGGTGCCCCGGGCGGCTTCCGCGGTCCGGCTGGAGACGATCCTGCGCGAACTGGGCGCGACGTCGGTGATACCCTGTAGCGATATGTCACAGGCCCTGGAACAGGCCCGCGCCGTGGCTGCGCCCGGTGATCGTATTGTGGTGTTCGGGTCCTTTTATACGGTGGCGGAGGCCCTCTCCCAGCCCCTATAATACGCCCCTGTTTCCAGTGCCCTGTGTCGGGAGTGTCGTGGACGAAAATCAGCTCAAGCAACGCATCGTGGGGGCCATCGTGCTGGTCGCCCTGGCTGTCATCTTCATCCCCATGTTGCTCAGCGGCGATCGGGACGGGGATATGTCCATTGTGGAAACCAATATCCCGGCCAAACCCGAGCATGTGGATCGGGTCAAAACCCTCGATATCGAACCGCCTGCGGCGCCACCACCCGCCGAACCCGTTCGTCGCCGTCCCGTGGATGAGCATACCCCGCCACAACAGGCGGCGCCTTCAGGCGCTACACAGGATGATACTCCGCAAACGCCATCGCGTTCCGAAACTCAAGTCGACGCGCCGGGCGACGACAACAAGGCGTGGGCCGTGCAGGTTGGCAGTTTCAGTCAACAGAGCAATGCGCTGGGGCTGCGCGATAAACTGCGGAAACAGGGCTACAGCACCTTCGTTGAAAAAGTGTCCACTGATAACGGCCCGGTTTATCGGGTCCGGGTCGGACCGGAAGTGCGGCGCAGCAAGGCCGAGGAACTGCAACAGGAACTGCAGGCCAAACTCAAGCTCGAAGGTTTGGTGGTTGCGCATCCATGATGGTTCCTGAAACGGGCTACGCGGCGGGCTGATGCTGGGCGTCGATTACGCGATCCTGGGAATCCTGGTGATTTCCACATTCATCAGTCTGCTACGCGGTTTTGTGCGCGAAGCGTTGTCGCTGGCCGGCTGGATTCTGGCGTTCTGGGTATCGCTGACCTTTGCCACCGGACTGGCCGGGTTGCTGACCAACACCTTCGAGGATCCGACGTTCAGATTGATCGCGGCTTTTGTCGGGCTGTTTGTCCTGTCCCTGATCGTTTCGGGCGTGGTGAATTTTTTCGCGGTCAAACTGGTGTATCGTACCGGTTTGACCAAAATGGATCGGTTTCTGGGTCTGTTGTTCGGATTCGGGCGCGGCATATTGATTGTCTCGATACTGGTCCTGCTGGCGGGGCTGACGACCCTGCCCAAAGAGCCCTGGTGGGACGAGTCGTTTTTTCTGTTCCGTTTCCAGGCCATTGCCGAAGGGATTCAGAGCCTGTTACCGGACTCGATTGGTGACAATTTCCGGTTTGAATGACCGGCGGTGGAACTATACTTTGACGGTGTAACCCGGTTACACAAGCAACAGACAGGATAGTGTGGAATGTGCGGAATTATTGGCATCGTGGCAAAGCAGGCGGTCAACCAGGCGCTGTATGACGGCCTGACAGTATTGCAACACCGCGGTCAGGATGCGGCGGGGATTATGACCTGCGAAAACGATCGCATGTATATGCGCAAGGACAATGGCCTGGTGCGGGATGTGTTTCATACCCGGCACATGCTGCGCCTGCCAGGCAACATGGGTATCGGACATGTGCGCTATCCGACTGCCGGCTGTGCCAGCTCGGCCGAGGCACAACCTTTTTATGTCAATTCACCGTTTGGCATTGCCCTGGCACACAATGGCAATCTGACCAATGCCAAGGAACTGAAACGGGATCTGTTCCTGTCGGATCGTCGGCATATCAATACCAATTCGGATTCGGAAATCCTGCTCAATGTTTTTGCCCATGAGTTACAGGATCAGGGCACGCTGACGCTGAGCCCCGATGATATTTTTGCCGCGGTCAGTGCCGTGCATCGCCGTTGCCAGGGGGCCTACGCGGTGGTGGGGATGATTACCGGGCGGGGGATTTTCGCTTTTCGCGATCCCTACGGTATTCGGCCGGTGGCATTTGGTAAACGACATACTGATAAAGGCACCGAATACATGATTGCCTCGGAGAGCGTGGCAATCGATGTGCTCGGTTTCGAACTGGTCCGCGATCTCGAGCCGGGCGAAGCGATTTACATCGATGCCGATGGTACCCCGCATACCCGTCAGTGCGCCGACCAGAGCCAGTTATCGCCCTGTATTTTCGAGCATGTCTATTTCGCCCGTCCCGACTCCATTATCGACGGCGTGTCGGTTTACAAGGCGCGCCTGCGCATGGGGGATTACCTGGCCCGCAAGATTATGCGTGAATGGCCGGATCATGATATCGACGTGGTGTTGCCGATCCCCGATACCAGCCGTACCTCCGCGCTGCAGTTGTCCTATACCCTGGGTGTCAAATACAGCGAGGGCTTTATCAAGAATCGCTATATCGGCCGCACCTTCATCATGCCGGGGCAAAAACAGCGCAAGAAATCGGTACGTCAGAAACTCAACGCCATCGAGCTGGAGTTCCGCGGCAAGAATGTCCTGCTGGTGGACGATTCCATCGTGCGGGGGACCACCTCGCAACAGATCATCCAGATGGCGCGCGAAGCCGGGGCCAACAAGGTCTATTTTGCCTCGGCAGCGCCCCCGGTTCGATATCCCAACGTCTACGGGATCGACATGCCGGCCGCCAACGAACTGATCGGTCATGGGCGTGACGAGAAGCAGATTGCCCAGGCGATTGGTGCCGACAAACTGATCTATCAGGACCTGTCCGATCTGATCGAGGCGGTGAAGAAAAAAGTCCCGACTCTGAAACAGTTCGACACCTCGGTCTTCGATGGTACCTATGTGACCGGCGATGTCAGTGAAGCCTATCTGCAGCATATCGAGTCACTGCGTAACGACAAGGCGCGCAGTCAGGACGCGAACACCGACGGTGAAGTGGTGGAAATTCGCAACTCGATGTAAGCGACTTGACGCCGCATCACGGCTGACCTATGATAAATTTCATCGCGCCGATTTAACTCAACTTGCGGGCGCGTAATAAATCCAGCTAAAGCGAGCGCGGACCCGCTTTGGCTCGAACAGCTTGGCGGGTTTTTTGTTGCCCGAACGGTAACATTTGCGGGCGCTGTTTATGGCCGGTGTTGAAATGGCAGGCCATGCCAGGGATAACACCGACGACACCGAATGCGCCGAAAACACTGAAAATAATGCTCAACATCATAATATCTTTTTCGGTGTATTCAGTGGTTTCGGTGTTTCGGTGGTCAATGGCTTTATCGTGAAGATGAGATCATACGAACGAATGACGAGGACCAACGATGACGGACTTTGATGATGAGTGGGCGGTGGAGACACTGGCAGTACGTGCCGGGCAGGTACGCACGGCGGAAAACGAGCATTCGGAACCGATTTTTGCCACCTCCAGTTATGTGTTCGGCAGTGCCGCCGAGGCGGCAGCTCGCTTCAAGGGCGAATCACCGGGGAATATTTATTCACGGTTTACCAACCCGACGGTACGCACCTTTGAGCAACGTCTGGCCGCGATGGAAGGCGGCGAATCCTGTGTGGCGACGGCTTCCGGTATGTCGGCGATCCTCAGTACCTGCCTGGGACTGTTGCAACAGGGTGACCATATTGTTTCCTCGCGATCAATTTTCGGCACCACGGTGGTGTTGTTCGACAAGTATCTGAGCAAAGCCGGCATCGAGACCAGTTATGTCTCGCTGACCGATCTTGAGGCGTGGCAACAGGCGATCCGGCCCAATACCAAACTGCTGTTTCTGGAAACGCCGTCCAATCCGTTGACCGAAGTGGCCGATATCCAGGCACTGGCCGATCTGGCGCATGCCAACAATTGCCTGCTGGTGGTGGATAACTGTTTTTGCACGCCAGTGCTGCAACAACCCTTCAAGCTGGGTGCGGATATCGTGATCCATTCCGCGACCAAATACATCGACGGGCAAGGCCGTTGCATTGGCGGGGCAGTGGTGGGCGATAGCAAGCTGGTCGGGGAAGAAGTGTTCGGTTTTTTGCGTAGCGGTGGACCGAGTCTCAGTCCGTTCAACGCCTGGGTCTTTCTCAAGGGACTGGAAACCCTGAGCGTGCGCATGAAAGCGCATAGCGAGAATGCCCAGCAACTGGCCGAATATCTGCAACAGCACCCCAACGTGAGCCAGGTGTTTTATGCGGGGTTACCGGATCATCCACAGCATGAACTGGCCAGTCGTCAACAAAGCGGGTATGGCGGTGTGCTGGCCTTTGAAGTCAAAGGCGGACAGGACGCCGCCTGGAAACTGATCGACAGCACCCGCCTGTTGTCCATTACCGCCAACCTGGGCGATGCCAAAACCACCATCACCCATCCGGCCACCACCACCCACGGACGGCTCAGCGACGAACAACGTGCCGAATCGGGTATCACTCCCGGACTGGTGCGAGTTGCTGTCGGGCTGGAAAACGTGGGGGACATCATCGCCGACCTCGAACGGGGTCTGGGATGATAGACCGTGCTTCTCTTTACAGAAGCTGGAAATAACGCAAAGGGCGCAAAGACGCAAAGAACGCTGAGATAATCTTTTCTTTGCCTGTTTGAAATAAAAGCGGGAAGTTAAAATCATCAGGAAATCTGAAAAAATTTTTCTTCGCGCGCTTTGCGTCTTTGCGATCTCAGCGTTGATTCCCAGAGCATTGAAAAAGGAGATTTTCGCAAGGTATCACGATTCCCGGTTGTAAGAATTGTCCTACACGATTTTCAGAAAAGGCTGACAATCATCCCTTCAACGGCGCTGCTAGAATCCGGATATCCATCAAGATGATATTGAATGGATGCGCAATCAGAGGGATGCAGTATGAAACCTTATGTTTTTACGGATAATCGTCCGCTGATGCTCAATGAAGAGCAGGCGGAGCATGCTAAACAGTCGGCTGATACCGAACAGGATGAGGCATTTGAGGCCAATTATCCCCGTGAACTTAACAAGCGGGGCTTACTGGTCTCGCTGGGTATCTCGGTCGCGGTGGTTGCTCTGCTGATCGTCGGTTTCGTGTAAGCCCGGGCCGGCTTCCAGCCGGGCCAGAAGCTGCCGGGTTGTGGCGTTAACGTCGAGTCGTGCCAGGGTTTCCGGTTCGATCCAGGCGGCGTCGAGCGCATCGTCACCGGCCCTGGGCTCGCCATCGACATAGTCGGCCAGCAAATCCACGATGACATAGTGGTAACGCAGTTCACCCTGGTTATCCCGTTCAATGACATCGAAACTGTAGACCGGTTCACCCGCCTGGATGTGTATGCCGGTTTCCTCCCGGATTTCCCGCTCCGCGGCCTGTTGCAGGGTTTCGCCGGCATGGACTTTACCGCCGGGGATGGTCCATTGGCCGGCATTCGGCTCGTTGCCGCGTTGAATCAGTAATACCGCCGTGCCACGGCGAACGACGGCACCGACCGCTACCTGGGGAAAAGAGGTCATAAAAAAACTCTCCACAGCGTCTGCTGTGAAGAGCTTATCAGATTGCAGGCTGGGGAAGGGCGGCTATTCGGCCTGCCACCCCTGTTCCATTAACACCCGGGCAGGTTGACGATGATTGCGTCGCAGCCACAACACCAGCACACCGGTGACACTCATCAGCAGACCACAGACAAAGGACATGACGCTGTTCAACAGCAGCATGGCGGCGATTCCGCCGCTGACATAAAAATAGGGCAACACTTCGTAAACCGGTTTGGGAAGCATGGGAGAGTCCTCGCAGGTTTCATTCCATGAAAGGCCGTCCGCTAGGTCAACTGACGGCAAGACAAACAATAGTTTCAGCCTAGCACCATTTTGCCCCATTGCCAGAATTGCCCCCCTTTATTGACCCCCGCAATAAAACGGGTATGGTGTCAGCCCATGCCACACTCCGATATCGATCCCCGCTCCCTGTTGTTGTCGCTCTATCACGCGGGCCTCGAGGCGGTCGCCGGCGAGACGGTGACCCGCCGTTATCTGCGTCAGCGGGATTGGCCGACCGACATGCCGGTGGCCGTGCTGGCCTGTGGTAAGGCGGCCCCGGCCATGGCCCGGGGGGCGGAGACGGTCCTCGGGGAACGGATCGATCGGGGGCTGCTGATCACCAAACACGGTTATGGGGAGGCCAGCCTGTCGCCACGCTGGCAATGCCTGGAAGCTGGTCACCCGCTGCCCGATGAAGCCAGTCTGCAGGCCGGTCAGCGATTGCTCGAGTTTGTGGCGCAACTGCCGCCGGCCATGCCTTTGCTGACCCTGATCTCTGGCGGCACCTCGGCGCTGCTGGAGCACCTGCCGCCCGGGGTGAGTCTGGCGGACCTGCAGCGGGTCAATGCCTGGCTGCTGGGCAGCGGCCTCGGCATCGCCGACATGAACCGGGTGCGCAAGGCCCTCTCCTGTCTCAAGGGGGGCAGGTTACTGAATTATCTGGGCGAGCGGCCGGTATTGAACCTGATGATTTCCGATGTGCGTGGTGATGATCCGGCCGTGATCGGTTCGGGATTGCTGACGCCGCATCAGGAGGCACCTCCCGCCAATCTCCCCGACTGGCTGGCCGCCTTGCTGGCCCACAGCAACGATTGTCCGCCCGCGCTGACGGCGTCGCCGACGCTCGAACAGCAGGTTGTGGCCCGCAATCAGGATGCCTGTGAAGCCGTCGCCGAGGCCGCCCGGGCCCGGGATCTGCCGGTAACAATTCAGCCGCCCATCTATGGCCCGGTCGCCGAGGCCGCCTCACAGCTGGCAGGGTTCCTGCGCTCGGCGGCACCGGGGATCTACGTCTGGGGCGGTGAACCCACCCTGGCGTTACCGCCACAGCCGGGGCGCGGCGGGCGCAATCAGCACCTGGCGCTGAGTCTGGCCGCGGCGCTGGCCGGCGAGCCGGGTATCCATGTGCTGTGCGGGGCTACCGATGGCAGTGACGGGCCCGGTAACGATGCCGGGGCCATCATCGACGGCACCACTGTGCAACAGGCACCCGATTACCCGGATGACGCAGGCCAGGCCCTGGCACGGGCCGATAGCGGCACCTTTCTCGCTGAAGCCGGGGCACTGATCTCCACCGGTCCCACCGGGACCAATGTCATGGATCTGGTAATCGCGATCAAAACAGGGCCGAGGGCCGAGGGCCGAGTGACGAGAGACGAGTGACGAGGTGACTTTACTCGGGTCGGTTTTGACTTGTTTTCCTTCCGCTGTTCTTTCCCGATCGAGGCAGGCTGTTACAATATCGCTATGAACCAGCCCGATACATCTCGTAACTCGTCCCTCGTCCCTCGTCCCTCTGTTTTTGACGAGGCCGAAACCTGTCTGCGCGCCTGCGATCCCGATGCCAAACTGCAGCAGACGCGGGCGGTGTCGGCGGCCTGGCAGGCGGGGACCTTGTCGTGCGAGTCACACGGAGATGCGGCGCGCTTGTCCGAGCCGGGACGTCCTGAACGGCCCGAGCTGGTGGCCCCACGGGATCTGCCGGCCCGCAGTACAGCCAGCGAGGCGGGTCGGGCGGCGCTGATCCACTCCATTTGTCATATCGAATTCAACGCCATCAACCTGGCCTGGGATGCGGTGTATCGTTTTCGTGATTTACCGCGGGATTATTACACTGACTGGATCAAGGTGGCGCGCGAGGAGGCCTATCATTTCAGCCTGCTGCGCGATCATCTGCGTCACCTGGGCTATGAGTATGGCGATTTTCCGGCGCATAACGGATTATGGGAGATGTGTCTGCAGACCGCCCATGATCCGCTGGTGCGCATGGCGCTGGTGCCGCGGGTGCTGGAAGCACGGGGGCTGGATGTCACGCCGGGGATCATGCGCAAGCTGGAACAAAGCGGGGATGATAACGCCGTGGATCTGTTACGGATTATTCAACGTGACGAAGTCGGGCATGTCGCCATCGGTTCACGCTGGTTTTCTTATTTGTGTGAACAACGTGGACTGGCGCCGGAGGCGACATTCCGCGAATTATTCAACCAATACATGCCGGCCGGTGGCCGGGGGCCGCTGGACAGGGCCTCACGCCTGCAGGCCGGTTTTTCTGAAGCCGAACTGGATTATATCGAAGGGGCAGGATGATGTTGCAGTACAAAGCCGTAATGATGAGTCTGCTGGCGTTGACGTTGTTGGCAGGATGTAACAATTCGGAACCGGAGCCGGACAAGCAGACCTCGGTCAAGATTGACTTTGTCGAACACGAGAAATATGTCAAACCCTATCCCACCCGGCTGATCGTGACCAACCAGTTCATGCGCTTCGATGACGGTGAAGGCTCCACCAGTTTTATCCTGTTTAACCGGGATACCGATACGATCTACAGCGTCAATGACGAGGACCGCACCGTGATGTCACTGAAGAATCAGGAGATTGACCTGGAACCGCCCATGGCGCTGGAACTGGAAGAGCGTAACCTGGGAACGCTGGAAGATGCCCCGAAAATCCAGGGGATGACACCCGTGCATTATCAGTTCTTCGCCAATGACGAGGTCTGTTATGACGTGGTGGCGGTCAAAGGGCTGATGCCCGATGTGGTCGATGCCATGCAGGCCTTTAAAACCATTCTGGCCAATGACAGCAAGGTAACGTTCAACAATATCCCCGCCGATCTCCACAATGCCTGCGACATGTCCATGAGTACCTTTGCAGCCGGCCGGCATCTCAAGCACGGTTTTCCGATCCAGGAATGGAGTGTCGATGGAGACGGTCGCACGCTGGTCGATTACGATGAAAGCTACAAACCGGACCCGGCGTTGTTCGAGTTGCCGGAAGATTATCGTCACTTTTCCGTTCAGGACATGCGCGGTGGCGAGGTGACCGGCGGCGGACATTGAGGTTGCTCTATGTATGTCCGCAAATTAACGCGAATAAACGCAAATCAGTAATGGAATAATACGCAGGGCGGTATAAGCACAGCGGTATCATTGCTCCCCGAAAGATGGTCGGAACCATGGAGCTTTTGCCCGAAAGTCGCGTGAATGGGGGCGAATTTTCCCTGCCACAAAATTTTGCGTTTATTTGCGGATTGTTTATTCTGCCAATGGCAGCAGTAGGCCGAATCAAGCGCAGCGGATCCGGCAATCTTCTTAAAGCGGCAGCCCTTCCAGAGCGCAGCCACTTTCATCACACACCAGCACGCTGCCCTGTTCATACCAGTCGCCCAGTACAATCCGGCGGGCCGGCTGGCCGTCCACGGCAAATTCATGGATGGCCGGGCGGTGAGTGTGACCGTGAATCATCTGCAATACGTTGTGCTCACGCAGCAGCTGTTCCACGGCGTTGGCATTGACGTCCATGATCGCTTCAGCCTTGCTGCCGGTCTCGAGTTTACTGGTCTCACGGTATTGTTTGGCCAGCGCCAGACGCTCTTCGGGGGATTTGGCCAGTAACGCTTCCTGCCATTGCGGGTCGCGTACCATGCGGCGAAATTCCTGGTAGGGCTGGTCGTCGGTGCAGAGCGTGTCACCGTGTAACAACAGCGTCGGGGTGCCGTAGAGATCGATGGTGGTCGGCTCGGGCAGCAGCTCGGCGCCACTCTGGCGGCAGAATTCCTCGCGCATGAGAAAATCCCGGTTGCCGTACATGACATACAGCGGCACCCGGCGGGACAGCGCCTGCATGGCATCGATAGCCGCCCGGTAGTCCGGCAGGATCATGTCGTCACCCAGCCAGACTTCGAACAGATCGCCGAGTATGTAGAGTGCCTCGGTGTGAATGGCCCGCTGTTGCAAAAAGTCGATGAACAGCCCGGTGATATCGGGCCGTTCATCGCTGAGGTGCAGATCGGAGATAAAGAGGGTAGTCATACCCGGGATTATTCGACTTCCACCCGTTCGATGACGATATCCTCCCTGGGCACATCCTGGTGAGGGCCGAAGGAGCCGGTATCGACCTGGCGGATTTCATCAACGACATCCATCCCCTCGACGACCTTGCCAAATACGCAATAGCCCCAGCCTTCGCCGGTTTCGGAACGGAAGTTCAGAAAATCGTTGTTGGAAACGTTAATGAAGAACTGTGAGGAGGCGGAATGAGGGTCCGGCGTGCGGGCCATGGCAACGGTACCGCGTTCGTTCTTCAGCCCGTTGTTGGCTTCGTTCTGGATTGGCGCATTGCTCTTTTTCTCACGCATGCCCGGCTCCATACCGCCCCCCTGGACCATGAAGCCATCAATCACGCGATGGAAAATCGTGCCATCATAAAACCCGTCTTTCGCATAGTTAAGAAAGTTCTCAACCGTTTTCGGTGCCTTTTCGGCGTTGAGTTCCAGCACAATCGTGCCCTTGTTGGTATTCAGTTTGACCATGATGATTCCTGGTTAGTTGGAAGAAGCAGGCTGCTCGGGTTCGGGATTGAGCAGTGTGACATTCTGGATAATGACCGGTGTTTTGGGCACGTCCCGGGGAAAGGGGCCGCCGGCACCGGTTGCCACGGCCTTGATCTTGTTCACGACATCCATGCCCTTGATCACCTTGCCGAAGACCGCATAGCCGTACTTGCGGGGGGTTTTCCCGCGGTGATTGAGAAACTCGTTGTCGGCGACATTGATAAAGAACTGGGCCGTGGCCGAGTGGGGTTCCATAGTGCGCGCCATGGCGATGGTGCCGGGCTTGTTTTCCAGCCCGTTGTCGGCCTCATTGATGACCGGTGCCCGGGTTTCCTTGCGCTCGTAACCGGGGGTGAATCCCCCTCCCTGGATCATGAAATCATCGATTACGCGGTGAAACAGGGTGTTGTCATAAAAATCGTCCTCGACATAGCGCAAAAAATTGGCCACCGTCTTGGGGGCTTTGTCCGGTGCAAGTTCCAGGACGATGGTGCCCATGCTGGTTTGCATTTCGACCCGTGGCGCGGATTCCTGGGCCAGAGCGGAAGCGGGGACGAGCAGAAGGATCAGTTTGAGCCAGAGCAGGAGATGTCGCATAACAGCAGTTCCAAAGGTTGTCGCAAGAGGGGCCATAATAATGGGTTTGCGCGGCGGGTAAAAGTCTTGAATCGGGCCGCGGATTTTGTCTGGGCCGGGGAATTCCGGTACCCTACGCGCTGATCGGCGCGAGGTGCGCCGGCGTTTGTAACGAGTGATTCCAATGCTGCAAATCCATAATAATCTGACCCGGCGCAAGGAAGCCTTTCAACCCATCGATCCGGCCAATGTCAGGATGTATGTCTGCGGGATGACGGTCTATGACATGTGTCACATCGGCCATGCCCGGGTACTGGTGGTGTTCGATGTGGTCTATCGCTATCTGTGCGAGGTGTTCGGAGCCGAACACGTCACCTATGTGCGCAATATTACCGATATCGACGACAAGATTATCCAGCGCGCCAACGAAAACCAGGAAGCCATCGACAGCCTGACCGGGCGCTACATCGAGGAGATGAACCGCGATGCCGGGGCACTGGGGGTGTTGCATCCCAATCAGGAACCGCGCGCGACACTGCACATGCAGCAGATCATCGAGATGATCGCGGCCCTGGTGGAGCGGGGCTATGCCTACGCGGCCGACAACGGCGATGTTTACTACGATGTCAGCCAGTTTGAAGGCTATGGCCGCCTGTCCGGCAAGCATATTGAGGATCTGCGCGCCGGCGAGCGTATTGCGGTCGACGAGGCCAAGCAGGATCCGCTCGATTTTGTGCTCTGGAAGGCCGCCAAGGAAGGGGAGCCGGCCTGGGATTCGCCCTGGGGCAAGGGCCGTCCCGGCTGGCATATCGAGTGCTCGGCCATGTCCACGCACTGCCTGGGACACCACTTCGATATCCACGGTGGCGGGCTGGATCTGCAGTTTCCCCATCATGAAAACGAAATCGCCCAGTCCGAGGCCGCAACCGGTGAGACCTTCGTCAATGTCTGGATGCACAACGGTTTTGTGCGGGTGGATGAAGAGAAAATGTCCAAGTCGCTGGGCAACTTTTTCACCATCCGCGATGTGCTGCAGCAGTATGCACCGGAAGTGCTGCGCTATTTTATTCTCTCCAGCCACTACCGCAGCCCGCTCAATTATTCGGATCAGCACCTGGACAATGCCAAAGGGGCATTGACCACGCTCTATACCGCCTTGCGAGGCCACGAGGAGGTCGAACCGGCCCCGCTCAGTGCTGATTATGTCGAACGCTTTCGCGCCGCCATGGACGATGATTTCAACACCCCCGAAGCGCAGTCGGTCCTGTTTGACCTGGCCCACGCGATCAACCGACAGGCGGATCCGGCGTCCGCACAACAGGCGGCCGCCACCCTGAAGTATCTCGGTGGCCTGCTCGGTCTGCTGCAACAGTTGCCGCAGGCGTTTTTACAGGGCGAGGTAGCCGGCGACGGGCCGGACAGCGAGACCATCGAGACGCTGATTCGTCAGCGCACCGAGGCGCGCGCCAACAAGGACTTTGCGGAGAGTGATCGGATCCGGGATGAACTGCAAGAGCAGGGTGTGATACTCGAAGATGGTCCTGGGGGCACCACCTGGCGACGCGTGTGAGTTTCCGTCCCCTGTAGCGTCAATTAGTCTGAATTTGTCGCAAGGAGGTCAATGTGGCTACCCGAACGTTGCTATTGCTCGTGGGGATATTCCTGCTAACGGGCAACCCGGTTTTCAGTCAGGAAGCACTCCAGGAAGATGAGACGCATGTTGCGACCTGGAATCGCTTTGCCGATCAAACACTAAAGTTGCACCGGCAAATGATTGAGGCGCTGCCCGTCAAACGCCAGACCACGACAGGGGGCTATGCCCACTTGCCGGAATTTTACCGTCAGGAAAGTTATTTCCACGATGGCAAGCTGATCAGTCGGGTGCAATGGGAAATCGAAAGCGGTGATCTGCATGTGATCGAGGTGTTTATCCGCGATGATCAGGGGCGTGTGGTGCGCGATTACACCGCCGCCTATCTGCCCGAATACCATAACGCGCCGACCCAGACCCTGGTGAGTTTCCATGCCTACAATAATGGTTTGCACGCGTTTCGCAGCTTCGATGCCTCGGGCGAGCTGAACGTGGAGCGGTGCAGCGGCACACACGAGGGGGAACGCGTAGAATTACTGGTTGATCTGGGATCGGTGTTTGGCAGTGCCGAGGAAGATCCCGAATTGCAGCAAACCCCGGTTTATCAACGCTGCTTCGCTGGCCTGCCCGAGAAGCCGGGCAAGTATCTGAAACCTCAGTAAGTCCCACAGAGGCAGGCCGGACATAGCAAAGCGGTGTCCGGCAGGATAGGCCGCAAAGGTTTAATGATCGTGGAAGTTGTTACAGGCGTCGACCGTGTTCTGCAGCAGCATGGCCACGGTCATGGGGCCGACCCCGCCGGGCACCGGGCTGATCCAGGCGGCGTGCTGGCTGGCGGAGGCAAAATCGACATCGCCGATCAGTTTGCCGGCCTCGGTGCGGTTGATACCCACATCGATCAAGGTGGCCCCGGGTTTGACCCAGTCGCCGTCGACCACCCCCGGCTTACCGACCGCTACCACCACAATCTCTGCCTCGCGCACTTTGTCTTCCAGATCCCGGGTAAACCGGTGACATACCGTGACCGTGGCGCCCGCCAGTAACAGTTCCAGTGCCATCGGGCGGCCGACGTGGTTGGAGGCGCCGACGACCAGCGTGTCCTGGCCCTTGACCGGCTGGCCGGTGCTCTCCAGCATCGCGATCACCCCGCGCGGCGTGCACGGGCGCAACACCGGCATGCGCACCGCCAGTCGGCCGATATTGTAGGGGTGAAAGCCGTCCACATCCTTGTCGGGCTTGATGCGTTCGATGACGGTTTCCTGGTTGATATGCGGGGGCAGGGGCATCTGCACCAGAATCCCGTCCACCACGGGGTTGGCGTTGAGCTCATCGATGAGGGTCAGCAGGCGGTCCTGTTCTGTATCTATAGGCAGGTCATAGGCGTAGGAGTTGATCCCGGCCTCCTCGCACGCCTTGCGCTTGTTACGCACGTACACTTCCGAGGCCGGATCATTGCCGACCAGAATGACAGCCAGCCCGGGAGCCCGTTTTTCGACCTCCAGCCGGGCGTCCACCTGCTGTTTCACCAACTGGCGCCGCTGGGCGGCGAGGGCCTTGCCATCGATAATCTGGGCTGTCATGCAAACCTGTCCGAATTCGGGTTTCTGGAATTGAAAACCCTGTTATGATCGCATGATAGCGGCGTCAGGCCAAGCATACGACGGAAAATAGCAGCAATTTCATTGACCTGCATCGTCAGTATGCGTATTATCGCCGCCCTTGTCCGGGGAATAGCGCAGTCTGGTAGCGCGCCTGCTTTGGGAGCAGGATGTCGGGGGTTCAAATCCCTCTTCCCCGACCAGTTCAGCGCCCGTAGCTCATCTGGATAGAGCATCGGCCTTTAAGCTCGTCCTGCGGGGCGAACGAGGAGCCTTTGCAGGGAACCGGAACCTGCAAAGTGGATCGCACTGTATCGGGGAAACCTTAACAGGTCAGGCTGATGGCAACCCCGAGGAAACCGGTGGTTCGCCCTCTGGGCGCTATGATAAAATCACCGGGATCCGTAGAGGCCATACGTGCGACACCTGAGACGGTGAAGAGATGGTCCAGACCACAAACGGATGGAATCCGGCAGCGAAAGCTGTAGCGGGTAAGCTAAGCCGAGGGTAGCAGGTTCGAG
>CAYOOC010000010.1:54556-55852 GCA_964405505.1 uncultured Thiohalophilus sp. | reverse complement strand
GACCTTCGGGTTATGAGCCCGACGAGCTACCAGGCTGCTCCACCCCGCAATCGATGGCGCGTAGTCTAACGACTGGCTCAAAGCTTTTCAAGAAAAGAAGCAAAAGTTCCTGAAAAAAAAGGAGTTTCCCTTTTATCCGGCAGTACGCTTTCCCGGTGGACTGGATCCCGGCTGTCAGGTGGGACGGATGCGGATTCTGCAATTTGCGCCGGTGCAGAATGCAGACAAACGCGGTTCATCCGCCGGCGGTTATTCACCAGGTTATTGTTTTTACTCTGTTTTTAAAGTGGCATGAAAGCTGCTACGAAGGTAACAGACAACAAGATTCACCATAATGAGGATTAACTTTATGCAAAATACACGTCGTCTCTTTCTCAAGGGTACGATGGCAGCCGGTACCCTGGCGGTCGCCGCGGGTGCCAATCTGTTAACCCCGGGCCAGGTGCTGGCCGCCTGGCCGGAGAAAGCCTTCAATGCCGAAAAAATGGACGCCGCGCTGGCGGAAATGGAAGGCACCACCGAGCTGGTGGAAAGCGATCGGATTACCGTGAAAACCCCCGATATCGCCGAAAACGGGGCCGTGGTTTCGGTCAGTGTCAGCACGGATTTGCCCGACGCGCAGAGTATCTCGGTTTATGTTCCGGTCAACACGTTCCCGTTGACGGCAAGTTATGAGCTGACTGACAAATTTGACGGTGAAATCACCGGCCGTATCAAAATGGCCAAAACCTCCGATGTCATCGCCGTGGTCAAGGCCGGCGACAAGCTCTACACCGCCAAACGGGAAGTCAAGGTCACTCTTGGCGGGTGTGGCGGCTAAACCGGTTTCAGTCCAAAACAGACATTGAAGGAGTTCATAGCATGGCAAATGACATTAAAATTCGCGCCTGGAGCGAAGGCGACAAAGCCAACGTGAAGGCTATCGTTTTCCACCCGATGGAAACCGGTCTTCGCAAGGACAAGAAAACCGGCGAAAAAATCCCCGCGCACTACATCACCGAGGTCGTGTGCGAACACAACGGCAACACCGTTCTCAAATGTCACTGGGGCCCGGGGGTTTCCAAAAACCCCTTCATCTCCTTTGGCTTCAAAGGCGCAAAAAGCGGTGATACCTTCACTCTCTCCTGGAAAGACAATCAGGGTCAGACCGCCAGCCAGGAAGCCACGATAAGCTGATACCAACCACCTCTTCTTCAGGTGAAGTCAGGCGCACCTTCGGGTGCGTCTTTTTTTCAGGTGCTAGGTGCTAGGTGCTAGGTGCTAGGTGCTAGGTGCTAGGTGCTAGGTGCTAGGTGC
>CAYOOC010000010.1:0-54456 GCA_964405505.1 uncultured Thiohalophilus sp. | reverse complement strand
TAGGAAAGGGTAACCTGGAAAATTCTATTGTCAACGATTCAATTATCACAAGGTTTGACTAGGACCTAGTCACTAGAACCTGGAAACTGAAAAAAACGGGCGCCATTGGCGCCCGTTTTTTATTTACGGCTTGACGTACAGGTAGCCATTTTGCTGCAGGTGAGCGACGTGAGCGACACCTGAGGGAATCACTTCAGCGTACGGGCTGACCTTGTTCTTGTCGATCTTCTTGCCACGGATGGTGTTGGCGCAGATCTGGAACTTGACACCACGGTTGGCCAGGCCGGCAATCGTATCGCGGAAGTCATAGACCTTGCCGTTGCTGTCTTTCTTGCCCATGGAACCGTCAACCATCGCGAAGGCACCGCTGCTGTGGGTGACCACAATGACTTCGATATTTTCATCACCGATCGCATTCAGGTGATTCTTGACGTTACGCAGGGCACCGGTGGCGGTGTGAATGTTATTCACATGGTAAACCACCTGTTGTTTGTCATAGCCGTTTTTGGCACTGCCTGCCTGGGCGGTAAAAGCCAGTCCCAGCAGGGAAACACCCAGTACCAAGCTTTTTGAGAGGCTGGATTGCATCATACTCGTTCTCCTCATGGTTTTAGAGTAGTTATGTGTTCTATAACAGAGCAAGTATCATTCCACTTATGCCACACAGCACGATTTCTATTATTATCAGTAAGTTACATGAGGAGAAAACAACTAAATACTAATATATTTATAGACAGAGGGTGCAGTTTGCAAAACAATTATCATTCAAGGGTGTAATTTACACCGCCTCATCGGTTTCCAGACGACGCAGCTTTCGCCACAGGGTCGTCTTGTCGATGCCCAGTACTTCGGCAGCCCGGGTTTTCTTGCCATTGAAGCAACGCAGCACATGATGAATATATTCCTGCTCCAGTTCATTGAGCGAGAAAAATTCGTGCTCCGAAAACTGTACCGGCAGATTCGAACTGTTCTGCTGGGCGGGCTCGCCTTCCCAGTGCAGTATGGGGCCGTCTGCGAGAATGACGCTGCGTTCGATGGTATTGCGCAGCTCGCGCACATTACCCGACCAGTTTGCATCGCACAGGCGTTGCAGTGATACCTTGTCGAAACCCTGTACCTGGCGAGAATAGCGTTCGGCGAATTCGCGAACAAATATCTCGATCAAGGCCGGAATATCTTCACGCCGTTCAGAGAGGGACGGCACATGAATATTGACCACATTCAGACGATGATAAAAATCATGTCGCAGATTGCCTTCCGCCACCATCTGCTCGAGATTGCGGTTACTGGCTGCGATCACCCGCACATCGACCGGCACGGACGAAGCGGCCCCTACCCGGGTCACGGTACCGCTCTCCAGAGCGCGCATGAGTTTGATTTGCATGGTATCGGAAATATTGCAAATCTCATCCAGAAACAGCGTACCACCATCAGCCTGTTCCATCAGGCCGTGCTTGCGCTGGGTCGCGCCGGTAAAAGCGCCCTTTTCATGGCCAAACAGTTCACTTTCAAGCAAGGTTGTCGTCAGGGCGCCACAATCGACCGCCACAAACGGATTCTCCTTGCGCGGGCTGTAGTCGTGCAGGGCACGCGCAACCAGTTCCTTGCCGGTGCCCGAGTCGCCGGTAATAATGGCACTGCAGCTGACTTCGGCCACCTTTTCAATCGTATTGAACAGGCTTTTCATTACCGCCGTGTCGCCGATCATACCAAAATGGTGACGATTGTCATCCAGCCGTTTTTTCAGCAGACGATTCTCGTTACGCAGCCGGGCCGCCTTGAGTGTACGTTCCATCAGCAGACGTAACTCGGCAAAATCAAACGGTTTCTTGATAAAGTCAGACGCGCCCCGCTTCATTGCCTCCACGGCATTTTCCACCGATGAGTAACCAGTCATTACCAGTACCGGCACTTCGGCATCGACCTTGCGAATCTCGCTCAAAAGTTCAAAGCCGTTCATCCCCGGCATGCGCAAATCCGTGATAACCACATCGGCGCCCTCTTTACTGAAAGCCGCCAGAGAGTCCTGTGCATTCTGAAAAGCCTGACAATGGTAATTGGCATTATCACAATTACGTTGCATAACCCGACAGGTCACCAGATCATCATCCACAAACAGGACCCTTGGTGTTTTATCCGACATTGCTTGCCTCCAGTACTTCAAAGGTGTCCAGTTCCTGTAATTCGCTCTGTTTGGGCAGGCGGATATGAACCCTGACACCGGCCTGTTTACTGTTCTCCAGGGTAATATTGCCGCCATGGCGTTTGATGATGCCATAACTGACGGACAGCCCCAGACCGGTTCCCTGGCCTTCCGGTTTGGTGGTGAAAAACGGATCGAATATTTTTGAGAAATCGTCGGCCCGGATGCCTTCGCCTTCATCGATGATTTCCAGGTCAATATGCTCCTGGATCGAACGAGCGGTCACATGCAATCGACACTTGGCCGGCGTGGCCTGAATGGCATTGAGCAGGATATTCACCAGCACCTGTTGCAGCTGCCGGGCATCCCCTTCCATCAACAGGGGTGTTTCGATCAGACTCTGTAACTCGATTTCCTCGGACTCGATGCGATGTCGCAGCAGGTCCAGGGTTTCATTGAGCAGAACCGCAATGTCGAATTCCTCGAACTTCGGCTCGCTCTGTCGGGCAAAATTGAGAATCCCCTGCACGATCCGGGCACAACGCTCGCCTTCTTTTTTGAGCAGTTGCAGATCTTTACGTCCCTGTTTGTCATCTTCCGGCAACGAATCCTCAACCAGTGAGGCCAGGGACATCATGTTCATCAGGGGATTGTTGATTTCATGGCCGATGCCGGCCGCCAGTTGTCCCAGCGCCGCCAGCCGTTCGGACTGACAGGCGGCACGCACCGCCGTTTCCCGCTCCTTTTCCGTCCGATCCAGACTTTCAGCCAGATAATTGAATGCCTTGCCGGCCTGGCCGATCTCATCCCGACGTCCCGGCTTGACTTCAATACGCGCTCCACGCTGTCCGTCGGCAAAGCGCCGGATGATCTCGGCCAGTTGATGCACCGGCGCGGTCAGGCGACCGGACGCCCAGACGGCAACCAGCAAACTGATAAACAGCAACGCGCCCAGTAACAACCAGATGGATTTGCGCATGTTGTTGATGGGCGCGTAAACCACTTCCGGATCAGCTTCAATGACCAGTAACCATTGTGTTGAGCGATCCGGATAGGGCGCCAGTTTCTGGTAAAACAACATCCGCTCGGGATTACTCAGCAAAGAACCGTTTTTCTCGCCCGTTTTGATGGCCTGCCAGTCGGCCGGCTCCAGCTTGCTGGTAAGCCGATATTCCGAGCCGAGCTGGTCCGCAAAGCGCTTGTCATCATCCGGATGATATAAAAAGATGCCATCGCGTCGGGCATTGTCGGACAGTTCCACGATATAGGTTTTCCCGGGGAACCCGCCCAGCGAGGAGGTCATGGTCGAATCCAGCCGCGAGCCCCACATATTGACCACCAGAACCCCTTCAAAATCACCGAGCTCATCCAGCAAGGGAACCGAATAACGCACCATGGCAGGACAGAAGTCGGCGTCCCGCTCGACCTGACCCAGTTCGAAGTCGGACATCAGGATGTCACCGTTTGATGTCATGGCCTCCTTGAAGAAGGGACGATTGGACTGATCGGCAATATACATACGGTCATGCACGTCATCGGTATAGACCGGATCCACCGGCTTGCCCTCCTTGACCTTGACCAGGGTTTTTCCCGAACTATCAATGAATCGCACGGCCTGGATACTGGATACCGATTTCTGGTAACCGAGCAGAAACTGCTCCAGGGCGTCGGCGCGACGCTGGTACTGGCCGGCATCAAAACGCCCGGGTAAACGGGCGGCCGCCGCAAAATCGCGGACCACCGGGACACGCCCGAGGCCACTGGCTACCGATTTCTGATTGTTCAGGATCAAGTGCAGCTCACTGGCCATTTTGTCGAGTGAGCCGTGCAACTGGGTTTCGGTGCGTTTGGTGACCTCGCGCTCCATCCGTTCGACGACGCCGAACAACAGCACCAGCAAGGGCACACTGGTCAAAAGGGAGAGAACAATAAAAAATTTATGTCGCAGGTGCATGGCTGCAAATTACCAAATAAGGTGCAGGATGCAGTAATTATGACAGAACCAGCGTCGTCGACAAGTTCAGAATGAACATTTTTTGTACATTAACAGACGTTAATATACAGGCAGTTCAGGAAGCGATGCAATTTGCACCCTAGTGAGCGCGTTGACGGGCGAGAATCGGGCGTAACTGATAGCGATAGATAAAGCCGGGAATGGCAAACACCACAAACAGACAGAGCGTGACGACGTAAAACTCCCAGTCCTGAGGATAACGCTCCCCGGTGGCCTTCTGCTCCAGTCCCACCGCTGTCAGACCGACCAGCAGATAGAGTACCAGCCACTCGAGCAGGCGCATCCAGGCGCGCTTGGTGTTGCCCGGCGGGTTGAAGAAGAAAAAGAACCGTTCGCCGAGCCACGGCAGGTTGGCCGCGAGCACGGCGACCAGCAGAAGAATCCAGATAAAGAGTGATGACATGAGACCGCCTATCGTTGAAGCATCATTATGCCCCGGACAGCGCGGCGAGGCAAAGGGCCATCAGCGTGCCCGGGAAGACCCCGATCAACAGCACCGACAGGCCATTGGCACTGAGCAACAGGCGCATGTCCAGCGGCATTTCCAGGCGCGCCGTATCCTGCGGCTTGTCAAAGTACATCAGGCGAATCACCCGCAGATAGTAGAAGGCACCGATGATCGAGAAAATCACCGCAACGACCGCCAGCCAGACCATATCGGCGGCCACGATCTCCTTGAGCACCGACAGTTTGGCCCAGAAACCGATAAAGGGCGGCACCCCGGCCATGGAGAACATCACGATCAGCATCATGAAAGCAAACCAGGGACTGCGTTGATTCAGGCCCCGGAAGTCGTCCAGCTTGTCGGCTTCAAACCCTTCCCGGCTCAGCAGGATAATCATGCCGAAGCCCCCCAGCGTCATCAGAACGTAGCTGAGGGTATAGAACATGGCCGCAGCATAGCCTTCGGCGGTCCCGGTCAGCACCCCCAGCAGCAAAAACCCGACGTGCGAGATGGTCGAATAGGCCAGCATGCGCTTGATATTGCTCTGGGCGATGGCCACGATGTTGCCCACACCCATGGAGAGCACCGCCAGAATGATGAGGATATCCTGCCACTGGGCATGCAGGCCGCCCAGGCCGTCCACCAGCAGCCGCATCAACATGGCAAAGGCGGCAATCTTAGGCGCACTGCCGATAAACAGGGTCGTGGCTGTCGCCGAGCCGTGGTACACATCCGGGACCCACATGTGGAACGGGACCGCGCCGAGCTTGAAGGCGATGCCGACAATCAGGAAAACCAGGCCGAAGGTCAGCAACAGCTGCTTCTCGCTGCCGGGGATCTGTTGCGCCACTTCGGCCAGATCCAGCGTTCCGGTCACACCGTAGATCATGGAGATACCGTACAGCAACATGCCCGAGGCGATGGCGCCGAGAATAAAATATTTCATCGCCGCTTCGGAGGCGGTGACCGAATCACGCTGCATGGCCACCATGGCATACAACGACAGGGAGAGCAGTTCGAGTCCCAGGTAGATGGTTAAAAAGTTGTGCGCCGAGGTGAGGATCATCATCCCCAGAATGGCGAACAGCCCAAGAACAAAGAACTCTCCCTTGTAGATCTGGCGCCGTTGAAGGTAATCGCGGGAATAGGTAAACGTCACGGCACCGGCGATGAAAATACAGGCCTTGAGAATATCCGCCATGGGATCGCGCACAAAGGTATCGCTAAAGGTCAGCACCCTGCCCTGGCTGAAATCGGTCACAATCAGAATGAACGCCACCACCAGTGTCGCCTGGGTCAGCAGATAGGTCACGAATCGCTGACGATCCGTCAAAAACAGATCGATCACCAGAATCAGACACGCCATCGAGAGAATGAATATCTCGGGCAGCGCCGGAGCAATATTGGGCATGGTAAAATTCATCATCACTCTTGTCGTTCTATTGTATGACCTTGGACTGGGTCATATGCAGTAACAGGTTTTCCACGCTGGCATCCATTACTTCCAGCAACGGTGCCGGCCAGATTCCGAGCAGCAGCACCGCCACGGCCAGGATGGCCAGGATCAAAAATTCACGCCGGCCGATATCCTGTAACGCAGCGACATTGTCGTTAGCGACCGCGCCAAAAATTACCCGCTTGATCATCCACAGGGTATAGGCCGCGCCCAGAATCAGGGTCAGCGCCGCCAGGAAGGCGTACCAGAAATTGGCCTTGAAGCTGCTCAGGATCACCATGAACTCGCCGACAAAGCCGGAAGTGCCCGGCAGACCGGCATTGGCCATGGCGAACAGCACCATGAAAGCGGCAAACACCGGCATGGTATTCACCACCCCGCCATAATCGTTGATCTCGC
This sequence comes from uncultured Thiohalophilus sp., assembly GCA_964405505.1. Lineage (GTDB taxonomy): Bacteria > Pseudomonadota > Gammaproteobacteria > UBA6429 > Thiohalophilaceae > Thiohalophilus. The sequence goes on along the minus strand of CAYOOC010000010.1, from coordinate 47,999 downwards.
GCGAGTGGAGCCGGTCATAGAGGACCCCGACACACAGGAACATGGCACCGGAGATGAAGCCGTGGGAAATCATCTGCACGATACCGCCGGATATCCCCATGGCCGCCCCTTCATAGCTGCCGGTGTTGGCGTAAATCTGCCAGGCGATGAAAAAGCCCAGGGTGACAAATCCCATATGCGAGATGGACGAATAGGCGATCAGTTTCTTCATGTCCTGCTGTACCAGCGCCACGAAGCCGATGTAGACCACCGCAATCAATGACAGCGTAATCATCAGCCAGGCCAGTTCCTGACTGGCGTCCGGCGTGATCGGCAATGAGAAGCGCAGAAAACCATAGGCGCCGAGCTTCAACATGATCGCGGCCAGGATCACCGAACCGCCGGTGGGCGCTTCCACATGGGCATCCGGCAACCAGGTATGCACCGGCCACATGGGCACCTTGACCGCGAAGGCAATCAAAAATGCCAGGAAGATCAGCAACTGCGGTGTCATGCCCAGCGGCTGCTGGTGGAAATCGAGAATCGCAAAACTGCCGCTCTGGAAATAAAGATACAGCAAGGCCACCAGCATAAATACCGAGCCGAAGAAGGTATACAAAAAGAACTTGATGGTGGCGTAGATCCGGTTGGGCCCACCCCAGACGCCGATGATAATAAACATCGGGATCAGCATCGCTTCCCAGAATACATAAAACAGCGCGCCATCAAGCGCGGCGAATACCCCGTTCATCAGCCCTTCCATAATCAGGAAGGCCGACATGTACTGGGCCACACGTTCCTTGATGACCTCCCAACCGGCGATCACCACCAGCACGGTCATAAAAGTAGTCAGCAGGATCAACGGCATGGACATTCCGTCCACGCCCAGGTGATAGAAAATCCCCCAGGAGCCGATCCATTCATGCCGTTCGGTGAACTGCATGGCCGCGGTCCCCATTTCGAATTCGGTATACAGCGGGATCGAAATCAGGAAGGTGACAACCGACCAGAACAGCGCGGTCAGCCGGGCCAACGGCGCCTGCTTGTCACTGCCCGTGGTCAACACCAGCAGACCGCCCAGAATGGGCGTCCAGATCACGAGGCTTAACAATGGCCAGTCAGAAAACATGCGTTCGACCCTTTATTATTTATTCTTTATTGATTAAGAAACACAAACAGTCCGAGCAACACGACAACCCCGATAATCATGGCAAAGGCGTAGTGAAACAGATAACCGGTCTGGACATGCCGAATGCGCCCGGCAAACCAGCCCACCAGCGCGGCCGACCCGTTAACGACTAACCCATCGATCAGTTTTACATCACCGATGCGCCACAATTTCTGCCCGATTTGACGCCCGCCACCGGCAAACACGATTTCATTGAAGCGATCGAAACCGTATTTGTTCACCAAAATGCTATGCAGCCATTGCAGACGGGCCTGGATCTGGCCGGGAATCTCCGGGCGTTTCATATACAGGAACCAGGCGATCAATACGCCTGCGGCCGCGAGCCAGAACGGCCAGGTGACAAAGGCATGCAGGGCCATCGCCCACCAGCCGTGGAAATCGGCGGCCCAGTCACCCAGCGCATCGTGTTGCGGCAGCACGAAGATCGCTTCGCGGAAGAAATCCCCGGCGATCATATCACCCATAAAAATGGCGCCGATGATGACCGAGGGAATCGCCAGCAGAATCAGCGGCACGGTCACCACCAGCGGGGTCTCATGCAGATGCTCGCGGGTATGCTCGTCCATGCGTTCCTTGCCGTGGAACACCAGAAAATACATACGGAAGCTGTACAGCGCGGTCACAAACACCCCGGCCAGTACCGCGAAATAGGCAAAGCCGGAACCGGCAATCTGCGAGTGAGCCACCGCCTCGATAATCGAATCCTTGGAATAGAAGCCGGCAAACAATGGCGTGCCGATCAGCGCCAGCGAGCCGACCAGCGAGGTAATCCAGGTAATCGGCATGTATTTGCGCAGCCCGCCCATCTTGCGCATATCCTGCTCGTGATGCATGGCGATAATCACCGAACCGGCGGCCAGGAACAGCAGCGCCTTGAAAAAGGCATGGGTCATCAGATGAAAGATACCGGCGGCATAGGCCGACGCGCCCAGCGCCACGGTCATGTAACCCAGCTGGGATAGAGTCGAATAGGCAACTACCCGCTTGATGTCATTTTGTACCAGTCCCAGGAAGCCCATGAACAGCGCGGTAATGGCACCAATTACCAGCACCACGGTCAGCGCGGTTTCGGAGAATTCGAACAGCGGCGACATGCGCGCCACCATGAAAATGCCGGCGGTGACCATGGTCGCGGCATGGATCAACGCCGAGATGGGAGTCGGGCCTTCCATGGAATCGGGCAACCAGACATGCAACGGCACCTGGGCCGACTTGCCCATCGCGCCGATGAACAGCAGAATGCAGATCACCGTAATTACCGACCAGGCGTTATCACCGAACAGGGTGATGGTCTGGCCATTAACCTGCTCTACCTGGCCGAAGACGGTCGCGTAATCGAGCGAGCCGAAATACATCAACACGGCGGCGATCCCCAGCAAAAAGCCGAAGTCCCCCACCCGGTTGACCAGGAAGGCCTTGAGATTGGCGTAAATTGCCGTATCGCGGGTATACCAAAAGCCGATTAGCAAATAGGAAACCAGGCCTACCGCTTCCCAGCCAAAAAACAGCTGCAGGAAGTTGTTGGCCATCACCAGCATCAGCATCGAAAAAGTGAACAGGGAGATATAGCTGAAAAAGCGCTGGTAACCGGGATCCTCGTGCATATAACCGACGGTATAGATATGCACCATCAGTGAGACGAACGTCACCACGACCATCATCATGGCGGTCAGGTTATCGATCAAAAAGCCGATCTCGAAGCGAACGCCTTCGCTGACCATCCAGGTATACACCGATGCGTTATAGACGTCGGCTCCGTCAATCACCATGTGTTTGAACGTGATGACCGACAACACGAAGGCCACTGCCACGCCAATGATAGTCACCCAGTGGGCGCCGGCGCGACCGATTTTCTTACCGAACAGACCGGCAATAATTGCCCCGATCAGCGGTGCCAGCACGGTCCAGAGATAGACGCTTTCCATATTATGATTCATCAATCTAGCCTTTCATGCTGTCCAGTTCGGTGACATTGATCGTGCGTTTGTTACGGAACAACACCACGAGAATCGCCAGACCAATCGCTGCCTCGGCCGCCGCCACCGTCAGAATAAAGAACACGAACACCTGCCCCGCCGTATCGCCCAGAAAATGGGAGAAGGCGATAAAATTCATATTCACCGCCAACAGCATCAACTCGATCGCCATTAACAGAATAATGATGTTTTTCCGGTTGATGAAAATGCCGGCAATACTCAGGCCAAACATCACCGCGCCCAGGATCAAAAAGTCGGATAACGCTAGCATCGAAACTCCCCTATTTCCTGTCGTCGGACTGCATTTTAATCACCCGCACCCGATCCTCGCGCTTGACCGAGATCTGACTGTCCGGATTCTGGTATTTGGTGGTCGGCCGCTTGCGCAGGGTCAGGGCAATGGCAGCGACGATCGCTACCAGTAGAATGACCGCGGCAATCTCGAATGGATAGACGTACACGGTATACAGCACGTTACCCAGTTCCCGGGTATTGCTGTAATCCGCGCCATGACGCTCCGGTGCCGGCATCTTGTCCAGGCTGAAGTTCTCGGGGCCGACCACGCCGACCAGCATCACCACCAGCAAAATGGCAACACCAATACCCACCGGAAGATAACGAATAAAGCCTTCCTTGAGCTGGGCGGTATTGATATCCAGCATCATCACCACGAACAGGAACAGCACCATGACCGCGCCGACATAGACCAGCACCAGGGTAATGGCGAGGAATTCCGCCTCCAGCAGCATCCAGATGGCGGCGCTGGCGAAAAAGGTCAGCACCAGGAACAGGGCGGCACGCACCGGGTTGCGCACACTGATCACCATGGTGGCGCCAAACACCATGATGGCGGCAAAGATATAAAAAATGATTTTTTCTACCATGTCGTTATTATCTTCTGATTATCTTTATGGTTGCTGCGCGTTTATCGGTATGGCGCATCTTCGGCCCGGGCATCGGCAATCTCTTTTTCGTATTTGTCGCCGATCGCCAGCAGGCGATCCTTGGTCATATAGAGATCGCCGCGCTTTTCCCCGTGGTACTCGAAAATATGGGTTTCGACAATTGAGTCGACCGGGCAGGACTCTTCGCAATAGCCGCAGAAAATACATTTGGTCAGATCGATATCGTACCGGGTCGTGCGCCGGGTCCCGTCATCGCGCTGTTCGGACTCGATGGTAATCGCCAGCGCTGGACAGACCACTTCACAGAGTTTGCAGGCAATGCAACGCTCTTCGCCATTGGGATAACGACGCAGCGCATGCAGACCGCGAAAGCGCGGTGACAGTGGTGTGTGTTCTTCCGGATACTGCAGGGTGACCTTGCGTACAAACAGATGCCGCCCGGTAAGCCGCATCCCCCGGAACAATTCCAGCAGGAACAGACTTTTGAGAAACCGTACTGCGGTATTCATCATTTGCGCCTCCTGTTCCTAGTCAAACCACCAACCGAAGCCGGTCAGGATCATGATGCCGACCACCATCAGCCAGACGATGGTAATCGGAATGAAAACCTTCCAGCCCAGACGCATGATCTGATCGTAGCGATAGCGCGGGAAGGTGGCGCGGAACCATAAATAAAAGAACAAGAATATGGCTGTTTTAATCAACAACCAGTGGACTCCATGTCCGAGTACCCAACCCAGGCCGGTAATCTCGAACCAGCTGGCCGGCAGCCAGCCTTCAAACGGCGATAACCAGCCACCCAGGAACAGGACCGCGGCCAGTACCGAGATCAGGATCATGTTGGCGTATTCCGCCAGGAAAAACACGGCGAAGACCATGCCCGAGTATTCGACATGGAACCCCGCCACGATTTCCGACTCGCCTTCCGCCACGTCAAACGGCGCGCGGTTGGTCTCGGCCACGCCGGAGATAAAATAGATCACGAACATCGGCAGCAACGGCAGCCAGAACCAGTGCAGCGGACTGCCGGCCTGGGATTCGATAATGGTGCCGATGTTCAGGCTGCCGGCAGCCATGATCACGGTCACCAGCGCGAACCCCATGGCGATTTCGTAGGCCACGATCTGAGCCGCCGAGCGCATCGCCCCGAGCAGTGCATATTTGGAATTGGACGCCCAGCCGGCAATGATCACGCCATAGACCCCGACCGAGGTAATCGCCAGCACGTAAAGCAGGCCGGCATTGATGTCGGCCAGCACATACTCGGCATTGAACGGGATCACCGCCCAGGCCGCCAGCGCCGGACCGATGGAGAGAATCGGCGCAATCACGAACAGTACCTTGTTGGCGCCGGTCGGAATGACGATTTCCTTGAAGATCAGCTTGAGCGCATCGGCAATCGGTTGCAGCCAGCCGCGCGGGCCGACGCGGGTGGGTCCCATGCGCACCTGCATGGCGCCGATGATCTTGCGTTCGGCAAACGTCAGATAGGCCACCGCCAGCATCAGCGGCGCGACAATCATCACGATCTGCAGCATGATCAGCACGGCGGGCTGCGCAAACCACCAGATGGTGAATTCGGCCAGTGATTGATAGGTTGAATTAAGCCATTCCATCTCGTTGCGCCCTAACCCTGTTGCAATTCAATCGGTCCGTAGGCATGAGCGAGCGTTTCACTGCCCGCCACCCCGTAGGGAATCAAAATACAGTCAGCCGGTACCGCCTCATCAATCACCAGGGGCAAACGGGCTTCCCCGCCGGCCTGGCGTACCACCACGCTGTCCGCCTCGAGGACACTATTGTCACGGGCGGTCTGCTCATTCATGTAAGCGGCGGCGGCAATCGCATCGGCCGTATCCTGTAACGGCCGGGCCCGGCGCACCAGCGAGTCCACCGCATAGATGGGCAGATGCCCAATGCGTTGCAAACCACTTGTGGCGGAACGCAATGCCGGGGTATGCCATTGCCCCTGATCGGGTTGCGGCGCCTCGCCGGTAAGTTGCTGCAGTTCATTGCGAACTTCCTCGGAAGTCACCTGCTCAAAACCGTCCAGTTCAAACAGGTTGCCCAGGACCCGCAAGACTTTCCAGGCCGGCTTGGCCTCTTCCAGCGGATTTACCGCCGCGGCGAAGCTCTGCCAGCGGCCTTCGAGATTCACCAGTGTGCCGGACATTTCGGTGAACGGGGTTACCGGGAGGATCACATCGCAACAGCGCTTGAGAGTGTCACTGACAAACGGAGTCAGACACACCACAAAATCGGTGGCATCCATCGCCTTCAATGCCTCAGCGGCGTAAGCCGAATCGAACTCCGGTTCAACGTTCAGCAATAGCATGGCACCCATGGACTGATTCAGCATCTCGCCGGCATGCAGGCCCGGTTCGGCAACCGCTTCCCCGCCGGCCAGGCGGTGCGGTACCGCGCCGGCCAGCCAGGCGCCGGCACTGTTGGCCCCCTCGCTCAGATAGCCGAAACTGGCACCGGACAGGCGGGCGATCAAACTGCCCAGGGCCTGCAGCTCGCTGAATTCGTGCTGGCCCATGCCCTGGGTCCCGAGCAGAACCGCGGCTTTATCGGCGCTGTGCAGATGGTGGGCAATGGCCCGATGATCGTCATGGGGGGTGATGTTCTCCAGCTCACCGGCCAGATCCGAAGGAGCCGATTCGCCGCTCAGGGTCAGCAACGCCCTGGCGACACCGGCCAGCGTTCGGGGCATCTCGGTCGGGGCGGTGACGATGGATTCGGTCAGCGGGAAGTTCACATCATAGTCGATGGCGTTGACCGACATGATGTTCGCACCGCCGAGCGCGGCCTTGCGCAGGCGGTGCGCCAGAATGGGCTGGTCCTTGCGGATACAGGAACCGATCAGCAGCCCCGCGTCGAGTTGTTCCAGTTCGGCAATGGTTGTCCCCAGCGAGGGATAGCGCGGCAGCATCTCCTGGTTGCGAAAATCAAGCTGGTGCAGGCGATGATCGATGTTGTGACTGCCGAGACTGCGCAACAGTTTTTGCAGCAGGTACATTTCCTCAAGCGTGGCGCTGGAAGATGTCAGCGCACCCAGCTTGCCGGCATTTTGTTGCTGCACGGTCCTGATCCCCTCGACCGCGTAATTGAGCGCAATCTGCCAGTCGACCGGTTTCCATTCATCGCCCTGTTTGATCAGGGCATTGCGAGCGCGTTGCTCGTCATACAGCGCGGTATAACTGAACCGATCCCGATCGGACAGCCAGACTTCGTTAATCGCCTCATTTTCCTTCGGCAGGACTCGCATCACGGTATTACGCCGAACTTCAATATCCAGGTTGGCGCCAACGCAATCATGCGCGGCGATGCTGTCACGCTGCTGGTTTTCCCAGGGCCGGCCGCGATAACGATAGGGCTTGGACGTCAGCGCCCCGACCGGACACAGGTCGATAACATTGCCGGACATTTCCGAGGAGACCGCGCTTTCCATATAGGTCCCGATGCGGGTATCCTCGCCACGCCCATAGGCCCCCAGCTCCATAATGCCACCGATTTCCTGGCCGAAACGCACGCAACGGGTGCAATGAATGCAACGGGTCATGTCGGTGGCAATCAATGGACCGATATTCTTGCTCGGGACCACGCGCTTCTTTTCAGCAAAACGCGATACATCCTTGCCATACCCCATGGCGATGTCCTGCAGATCACACTCCCCGCCCTGGTCGCAGATCGGGCAATCCAGCGGATGGTTGATCAATAAAAATTCCATCACACTCTTCTGGGCTTCGATCGCAAGCGCGGATTGGGTAAACACTTTCATGCCGTCGGTGACCGGCGTGGCACAGGCGGGAAGCGGCTTCGGTGCCTTTTCCACTTCGACCAGGCACATGCGGCAGTTGGCCGCCACCGACAGTTTCTTGTGATAACAGAAACGCGGAATCGTGATCCCGGCATTATCCGCCGCTTCGATCACCATCGTGCCCGAAGATACCTGAAGCGAGATCCCGTTGATTTCAATGTTAACGTCTGACATTCAACCGTTGCCTGTTAGCGTTATGAGCGTCCACCGACCAGGCACTTGCCATGATCGATGTGATACTGGAATTCATCCCGGTAATGCTTGAGAAAACTCTGCACCGGCATCGCGGCCGCATCCCCCAGCGCACAGATGGTGCGCCCGGCAATGCGCGAGGCGACATCATCCAGCAGGTCCATGTCTTCCGGTTTGCCCTGACCGTGTTCGATGCGATGTATCACCCGTGACAACCAGCCGGTTCCCTCGCGACAGGGCGTGCACTGGCCACAGGATTCCTCGAAATAAAAGTGCGACAAACGTGCCAGGGCATCCACCATGCAGGTGGTCTCGTCCATCACGATCACCGATCCGGCACCCAGCATGCTGCCGGCCTTGGCCAGCGAGTCATAATCCATGTCGGTATCCATGATCACATCGGCGGGTAATACCGGTACCGATGATCCGCCCGGAATGACGGCCTTGAGTTTACGCCCGTCGCGCATACCGCCAGCCAGCTCCAGCAATTCGGCAAACGGCATGCCCAGCGGAACTTCAAAGTTGCCCGGTTTATTCACATGGCCGGAGACACTGAACAGCTTGGTTCCCCCATTGTTCGGTTTGCCCAGATCCAGGAACCATTGCCCTCCGTGTTGCAGGATCACCGGCACCGAAGCCAGCGTCTCGGTATTGTTAATGGTGGTTGGCTTGCCATACAGTCCATAACCGGCAGGAAACGGCGGCTTGAAGCGTGGCTGGCCCTTCTTGCCTTCCAGAGATTCCAGCAGGGCGGTTTCTTCACCACAGATATAGGCACCGGCTCCCAGATGATTATGTAATTCAAAATCGAAACCGCTGCCGAGGATGTTCTTGCCCAGCAGGCCAGCGGCACGCGCCTCTTCCAGCGCGGCTTCGACCCGTTCGTAGGGTTCCCAGAACTCGCCGCGAATGTAGTTGTAACCGACCGAGGCACCTATGGTATAGCCTGCGATGATCATACCCTCGATCAGCTGATGCGGGTTATAGCGCATGATGTCCCGATCCTTGCAGGTGCCGGGCTCGCCTTCATCCGAGTTACAGACAATGTATTTTTGACCCGGCGCATTGCGTGGCATGAAGCTCCACTTGAGTCCGGTGGGGAAGCCGGCGCCACCACGGCCGCGCAGCGAGGAGGTTTTCATTTCCTCGATGATCTGTTCCTGCGGTGTCTGCTCGGCGAGGATTTTTTTAAGCACCTCGTAGCCGCCAACGCTGCGATAACTGTCCAGCGTCCAGGGTTGATCAAGATGCAGCGTGCGGAAGCAAACTTCATTTGCCATCGGTTACTCTCCCGCCCGGTTAATTGTTATTGTTATCATCATATTCCGGTTTTAATCGAGACCATCAAGAATTTCGTCGATACGTTGTGGCGTCAGTTTGCCGTAATAGGTATCGCTGATCTGGAACATCGGCGCATCCACGCAAGCGCCCAGGCATTCGACTTCCTTGAGGGTGAAACGCCCATCGTCGGAGGTTCCACCCAGCCCGATACCCAGGCGCTCCTGCAAATGTTCGACCACCTCATCGGAACCACACAACTTGCAGGAAATGTTGGTACAGACACAGATCTTGTGGCGCCCGACCGGGTCCAACTCATACATCGAATAGAATGTGGCGACCTCGTAAACCGCGATGGGCGGCATTTGCAGGTATTCCGCCGTCGCCTCGAGCAAATCATCGGTCAGATAGCCCTTATTTTGATCCTGCAAAATGCGAAGTGCCGCCATCACCGCCGACTGTTTCTGATCGGCCGGATATTTGGCAATCCATTGATCGATTTCGGCACGCGACTCATCGTTAATCAGGTGCAGCTTGCTGCCGGCTTTTTTGTGTTGCGCCATCATCGATCGATCTCTCCGAATACAATGTCCATGGTGCCAATAATGGCGACCACATCGGCCAGCATGTGTCCTTCGCTCATTTCATCCATGGCCGCCAGATGGGCAAAACCCGGTGCCCGCACTTTCAGGCGATAGGGTTTATTGGCGCCATCGGAAACCAGATAGACGCCAAACTCCCCCTTGGGATGTTCAATCGGGGTATAGACTTCGCCGGCCGGCAGGGTGTAGCCCTCGGTAAACAGTTTGAAGTGATGGATCAGCGCTTCCATGTCGTCTTTCATCTCCTCGCGCTTCGGTGGCGCGAGCTTGTGATCGTCGAGCATGACCGGACCGGGATTGTGACGCAGCCATTCGATACATTGTTTGATAATCCGGACAGACTGGCGCATTTCCTCGATCCTAACCAGATAGCGATCGTAACAATCGCCATTCACCCCGATCGGGATATCGAAATCCATTTTCTCGTAAACTTCATAGGGCTGCTTTTTGCGCAGATCCCATTCAATCCCCGAACCGCGCAACATCGGACCGGTGAAGCCCAGTTGCAAGGCGCGTTCGGGCGAAACTACACCGATACCGACCGTGCGCTGTTTCCAGATACGGTTGTCTGTCAGCAGGGTTTCGTATTCATCGATCAGCGCGGGAAAACGCTGTGCGAAATCATCGATAAAATCCAGTAACGAGCCACCGCGAGCATCATTCAGGCGTTTGGTTTCGGCCTCATCCTTGTATTTGCTGCTCTGGTATTGCGGCATTTTACCGGGCAGATCGCGGTACACGCCACCGGGACGATAATAGGCCGCATGCATGCGCGCGCCGGAAACCGCCTCGTACATGTCCATCAGATCCTCGCGCTCGCGGAAGCAGTAAAGGAACATGGTCATCGCGCCCACATCCAGGGCATGAGTGCCCAGCCACATCAGGTGATTGAGGATGCGGGTAATCTCATCGAACATGACACGGATGTACTGTGCCCGCAGCGGTGGCGTTATATCCAGTAACTTTTCCAGCGCCAGTACATAGCCATGCTCGTTACACATCATGGAGACATAATCGAGTCGATCCATGTAGGGAATGGTCTGGTTATAGGGTTTGCTCTCCGCCAGCTTTTCGGTAGCCCGATGCAACAGACCCACATGCGGATCGGCCCGTTGAATCACCTCGCCATCCATTTCCAGTACCAGGCGCAAAACACCGTGCGCGGCCGGATGCTGGGGCCCGAAATTCAGCGTGTAGTTTCGGATCTCGGGCATCGGTTATTCCTCTTCTTTCTGTGTCAGACGATCGGCATAACGATGATCGTCGCGAATGACCCGTTGCTGGGCAACCCGCGGCTCAATACTGACCGGCTGATAGACCACGCGCTGTTTGTCCGGGTCGTAACGCATTTCCACATTCCCGATGAGCGGAAAATCCTTGCGAAATGGATGACCGATAAAGCCGTAATCCGTGAGGATGCGACGCAGGTCGGGATGCCCTTCGTACACGATGCCGTACAGATCGAAAGCCTCGCGCTCGAACCAGTTGGCCGAGGCCCAGATACCCACCATCGAGGGAATCACCGGCGGTTCCTCGTCGAGCGTCACTTTCAAGCGCAGGCGGTGATTGTGTTTGATCGACAGGAGATGATAGACCGAGGCAAAGCGCGGTCCCTGCCAGGCGCCATCACCACCATAATCACGGTAATCCACCCCGCAGACATCGATCAGCTGGGCAAAGGCCAGTGTCGGGTCATCACGCAGCAGGGTTGCCACCTCAACCAGGTGGTGCCTGTTGGCGGTCACGGTCAGTTGACCCCAGCTCACATCGCAGGAGTCGATACGCTCGCCAAGTTTTTCCCGGACCTGTTCGGCCAGTTGTGTGTAATATCTGGACATATATTAAGGAATCAGCGGGCTATGGTGTTGGTTCTTTTTATTTTGTTCTGCAACTGCAAAATCCCGTACAGCAGCGCCTCGGCCGTGGGCGGGCAGCCCGGCACGTAAATATCCACCGGAACGATGCGATCGCAACCGCGCACCACCGAATAGGAATAATGATAATAGCCGCCGCCATTGGCACAGGAGCCCATGGAAATCACCCAGCGCGGCTCGGCCATCTGGTCATACACCTTGCGCAGGGCGGGGGCCATCTTGTTCACCAGCGTGCCGGCAACGATCATTACATCCGACTGGCGCGGGCTGGGCCGAAAAATCAGTCCCATGCGATCCATATCATAACGGGCCGCGGCCGCGTGCATCATTTCCACCGCGCAACATGCCAGACCAAACGTCATGGGCCACATTGAACCGGTACGCGCCCAGTTAATCAGCCGATCCGCGGTGGTGGTAACATAACCTTCTTTGAGTAACCCTTCTATTCCCATTCCAGGGCTCCTTTTTTCCATTCATAGATGAAGCCGATAACCAGAATCCCCAGAAAAATCGCCATGGCGACATAGCCGAACAGACCAATGTCTTCCAGCACCACGCCCCATGGGAATAAAAACGCAATTTCCAGATCGAAAATAATAAACAGAATGGCGACCAGGTAATAACGCACATCGAACTTCATGCGCGAATCTTCAAACGCTTCGAAGCCACATTCATAAGGAGAGAGTTTTTCACTGTCAGGGCGGCTCGGCGCCAGGACAAACCCCAGCACGATCATGACAACGCCGACCGTTAATCCGACGATCATGAAAAGGAGAACCGGCAGATAGTTCTCTAGCATCGTTGCGTTCCTCCGCCGCATCCCGCAGTGACTGCGGATGTATTTAAAGCCGACTTATCGAACGGCTTTTGTTTATTATTTTTCTGGTTGATTGATCATCAAGGATCAAAGCCGAGCCAGTCTAGGCTAGCGACAAACTTTGTGTCAAGTTTGCATAAAGCAATAATTTCTTTTTATATCAACATCTTAGTTGATTTTTAGGGGTGTATAAAAAAATTCGCTGCTATTAATTATGCCTACTGCATGAGGGATCGCCAGTGATTCATGCCAGAACAAAAAGAATGAGCTCATCGGCTTCGGGGATATCACGACAAACAGCCTCGCAAGCCCCTGAACGGGACAAAAGATCGGGCGGAGGAAGGCCTGGCTGCCGCCGCTGACGGAGCGGGACGAACCCCACTTCCAAGTTGTTGATTTATATTGTTTTAAGTCAAGCGGGAGACACCTGCCGGTGAATATGTCAAACCCGATAGTCCATGACGGATAACCGTCGTTCGGTTACATCTTACCAATCAGGTTGATAAATACCCCTTCACTGTCATAGTCCAGATCCGTCAGGTCATCAGAAAAATCGGTGTAGTTATACCCCACACCAAATTTGAAATGATCGCCCAGGTGTCGGTAGACCCCGAACAGCGCCCCGCTGCGCCGGTCCTGGGCATCGGGCAGATCGAGCAGACGGGCTTCCATGAGCAGATCCCAGCGATGTACGAAGTGCCAGTCGGCGCGCAGGATATACAAACTGGCCTCGCTGTCGAAAAATTCGGGGTTGGTGCGGTCCTGGCTGACCTGGCCCAGGCGATGGGCGTATTTGCCGCCGAGGCTCCAGCGCGGACTGAGATCATATGTGACATCCAGCGAAAGGATATGGCTCTTCTGGATGTATTCGGCGGCGGTGTTATTCAGTGTCACCTGATCGGCACTTGGCAGATTATAGAAATAGGTATATTTGAACAGCGTGTTCCAGCGATCGTTGTCCACCGGCCGATACCCGTAACCCAGTACAGCCTCGGTGAACTCCCCGGCATAGAAGGTTGACTGGTTGCTCGAACTCTCGGAGTGGTTGTACTTGGCGATCAGTCGCCAGTCCGGATTGATCTGGTATTTCAGGCTGTTTTTCACTAACCAGGTACTCAACTCGCTGTTCGTCCCGTCGCCATAGCGGGTTTCATCCACCCGGTATTCCGCTGCCGCAGCATACTTGATATTGTCCAGACCATAGCCCAGTGACAGTCCCAGGGCCTGGCGATCGATGGTGCTGCCGGCGTTGCGATCCTCAAGCGAGCCCACATCCAGGTTGGCACCGACATTCCAGCGATCGTTCGGTGCCAGGTCCACCCCCAGGGTATGGGTCAGGCCAACCGGGACATCACCGTGGGTATAACGCTCCTCGACATAAACACTGGCCGAGTCGGAATAACGGGTCCGGAAGCCGGAACTGAGATTGCCCTTGCGTGAACGCACCCCATTGTCGGTCCGTTCGTTCTCCAGCGCATAGTTAAGATAAAGATTACTGCGATCGGACAGCAGATATTCCGAACCGATCCGGGCGCCGGTGCCGGTGTCACCTTCGGAGAGTTCCGTATCCAGCAGGAAGCGGTTACTGACCCGGTAACTGCCGCCGATGCCGAGGCGATCATTCTGTTCCCGGTTCTCGGTGGTGTCTGCGGTGAGCTGGGTGAAGCCGTAGGCAGTCCAGTTCGACGTCGAATTGTATTCGGCCTTGAAGGCGACATCGGTACGCTTGCCCTGGGTCTGGGTGGTTGGCACGACCGGGGAATCATCCCGACGCGAATCGAAGCGGCTGCCACCGGTCAGCTGCCAGTGGTCGTTGAGCTGATAAGCGACGCTGACATCCACCGCCGAGGTTTCCAGATCCCCCTTCTGGACCTTCTTGTCGGCCTTGACCCCGAGACTGAGCGACTCGCTCAGCGGCATATCCACGCTGCCGCCGAACTGGTTGGTCTCCACCGGTGTCAGCTGGCCCGGTGCCGAATAGCCCGCCTCGCGGCGCTGGTTATAGACGGTGGCGTGACCGCGAGCGCCCTCGATGACATCTTCCAGGCGTACCGCCGCTTCGACCCGTTGCGCATCGGCTTTTGTCGTATTCCCCGACAGATCCGTGGCATCGAAGGTGAAACCGCCATCCAGCGAGTTTTGCACCGCGGTCCCCGCCCCTTCACTGCTGGCGGCCTCCAGCCTGAGCCAGGTACCGCTGTTCTTGCGCAAAGTGAGGTCCAGCCCGTTCAGCGTGCTCTCACTCCCATTTTCATCCTGGGAACTGTTGGTGATCCCCAGTTTCACCTGATCATTGAACCAGTAATGGGCGCGGCCACCGGTCGCCACCTGGTTCAGATCGGTAAAGCCGGGGGTATATTCATAACGGGCCACCAGATAGGCGGGATTGCCATCCCCGGCCGTCGCCTCCACCAGCGTGTTGTCACTGGCGGTGGACGACAGGGGTTCACTGAGCAGGACTCGCCCCTGGATGTAATCGATGTCGTAATCGAGGCCGGGAGTGAGGTTCTGCACACCGATCACGATACCCGAGTCCTTGTCACGCACCTCCACGCGTAACTTTTCGGAACCGATGGTGATGTCCTGGTGCTTGAGGAAATAGAGTGAACCGCCGGTGCCACGGTACTCGTCCCGCGCGGCGACCGTGCCGGGATCGGCGGCAAAACCATCCACGGAATAGCGTTGTTCACCAAAGCCGGTGGTCTGATCCGACTCCAGGTGCAGATTGCCGCCGTACAGGCTGCGATCGACCTGGGCCAGTTCGCTGTCCAGGTAATCAATGTCGAAATTACCCCACAGCCCGTAGTCCTCGTCCTTTTTCAGCTTGACGTAGAACTTGCCCATGGTCGGCGCCAGTTCTTCGACGCTACTGTCATCGGCGAAGGTCGGATAGTAATAATCGGGATCCAGTCGACGGAACACCGCGTCCGGCGACTTCTGGGTGAAGTTGCTGAAGATCTCGTTGAGCGGCCCTTCGCGGGTGTCGGCGCTGGCGGTCAGCTGCCATGCGTCGTCGAACTTGCCATTGAGGAAGAAGGCCAGCTGGCCATTCACATTCCAGTCATTGTCGTAATGGGTGGTATCGCCGGTAACCAGTTCGGCGGGACCGTTGGTACTATCCCGTGCCGCGGTGATATCCGCCATCCCGACATAGAACCAGTCACTTTTGCGCATATCCAGATCGCGCAGGAACAGTTCACCATTCCCCTGTTCATCCAGCACCGACACTTCCACGCTATGCAGACCGCCAGGCAGGATGGTCTCGGCAACGAACTCGCCGTCGTCGCTCACGGGCACCGGTTGGCCGGCCAGCCAGACATCATGCGCGTCCGGCACGGCCTTGCCATCGACCCGGACGGTCCCGCCCTGCAAGGGAATATTCTGTAATGCCAGCCGGTTTTCCCCGTAGCCGACACGCAGCTCGCGTTCGCTATCCAGCATCTGATCGGCCTGTTCCAGCTGATCGACAATCCACAACGGCTGGGGCTCGGTCTCATCGAAATGCCCTTCCTCGTCATAAACCCGCAACACGTAGTGCAGCGTCATCAGTGGCGCGTTGAACTCGACCAGACGGGGCTGCCATTGCCCGTAGCCATCGGCATCCAACTCGATCACCGCGAGCGGCTCATCCCGCGTGGATTGATCTTGTTCAAACAGGCGAACTTCGGAGCGTTCGATAAAGCTGGCGTAGTTGGTATAGGCGCGGAAGCGCACCCGGTTGTCCATCAGCTCGCTGGCCGGATCATTCAGGTAACTGATGGTTCGTGGCCAGGCGGTAATGTTCAGGCGCGGCTTGAGCTGCAACGGATCGAAGCGGAAGCGGATATCGGTTTTATCCAGGGCCACGTCGGTACAGCGCTGGATATCGGCACTGCTGTGGTGGGGATCGTGCAGGGGCTCGCCATCCACGGTGATGCGCATCAGGTTCAGTGCATAGGGATTCTTCGGTTCGGTCTCGCGGTTAATCCGTGTGATGTCCATGCCCTCGGTTTCATCCAGTATCGCCAGCTCATCGTAGACGATCTGCACGACCACGCGGGATTCAAACTCGTCATCGAAATCCCGGGCGATTACCTCATCGGTCTGCACATAACCGCGCCCTTCCACCTCGACCTGCTGCTCGCTCAGGGCGATCTCATCGCGAATCTGTTGCATGACCCGCCGGGCGCGGGCCGTGGACAGGCCGATATCATCGCCATAGAGCATGGCGGTACGGCGTTCCAGACGCTCGTTGCTGGTGTAACCGATAAAGCGCAGGCGCACATTGGTCTTCTCGGCAATCTGCTCCATCAAGCGTTGCACATGGGAGGCATAACCACGCGGGAGCTGCGGATCGCCGTTACGGAAATAGATCGGCTCCAGCGGGCCGGTGGGCGGCTCGTACACCCGGGTCACGGTTTCGGCCGCGGCATCTTCGGGACAGGCCTGGATCTCGTCGTTCATCACTTCCAGCGGATCGTCATACCAGAACTCCACCTCGATACGCCGGTTGAGAGCGCGGCCGCTGGCCGAGTCGTTGCTGGCCACCGGCCGGGAATCGCCCTTGCCGTCGCTGCTGATCGCACGATCCGGCAGGTTCAGCTGCTCCTGCACCACCAGCGCCACCCGGCGGGCATTGGCCCTGGACAGCGTCAGGTGATCGCCGTAGATCCGCAGCGCCCGATCACCCAGCGGCAGGTTATCGGTATGGCCGATGAAGCGGATCATGACATTGTTTTTATCGCGCAGGTTGACCAGGGTGCGGCGCAGTTCATTGAGAAAGCGTGCCGGGATATCGACCTGGCCCTGTTCCATTCGCAGTGGTGCCACCAGGTTCTTCAACCGGACCCGCTTGCTGTAACCCTGTTTATATCGGATCTTGCATACGGTCTCCATGCGGCAGACCTTGACCCGCTTGATCTCGGCCTGTTTGACCACTTCCCTGTCGACCACTTTTTCACTGACCTCGTCATACCAGACCTCGACCTCGACCCGACGATTACGTGCCTTGCCGGCGGCGGTGGCATTGCTGGCAATCGGCTTGCTGGCGCCGGCGCCGTCGTAGGAGATCGCCCCCGGTGGCAGATCCAGCTCGCGCTGGAAAAACAGCGCGGCGATCTCGGCGCGCGCGCGGGACAGACCATAGTTATCGCCATACTCCTGCCTGGCCTGGCCACTGAGGCGATCGCTGTCGGTATGACCGATAAAGTGCAAGCGCACGTTGGTGCGGTCCTTCATCGTGTTCAGCACTTCGCGCAACATGCCAACAAAACGCTGCGGAATCGCCGCTTCCCCGGACTGGAACGGGATGGGTGGCACCACATCCTTGAGTTTGCGGGTGGTGTACTGTTTTTCGATCGCCTTCTCGGTTTCGACGACATCACCCTGGCTCACAGTGGATGCGTCATCTTCCTGTGCCCAGAGCTGGAGAAACTCATCGACCGACATCTGGTGCTCGCTGTTGGGCGGAACCGGCTCCCCGGTGGTCGATTCGGCGGCGATGGCCGGTAACGCCAGGCCGAGCACGGCAACCAGTAACAATCCCTGGCGAGGCCAATGGTGAGTCATCAACAGACGGGATAACCAGGGCATCACAGGTCACCCCCCGCATCCGGTCCACCGCTGCGCCAGAACACCTCGGTTTCGATGCGCAGCTTGTACTGATCCTGCCAGCGCGCCTCGACCATTTCCTGGACCGCCTCGAGTCGATCTTCTACCAGTCCCTCCGGTTCACTCTCTGCCAGGTAAGAAAGCCGCAGGATCGAGGCCGAGCGGTTCAACTGTTCGATCAGCAGATCCAGGCGCGGGATCCACTGCGGCCGCATCTGGGGGGTCTGTGGTTCGAATACCGCGCCGGCCAGATCCAGACGGACCACGCGATGGACACTAGCACCGAAGTTAAACTTGACAATCTTGCCGCGGGTAATGCGTTTGACCCGCGGATTTTCCGTGGTGACCCGGTAACCACTCGGCAAACTGCGTTCATCCAGCTTGACGATAAAGTTGGAGCCGCGATCCCGATTGGGCACGATGGCGCAGGTAATATGGAAGCGGCCATGCTCATCGGTGGTCACCACCAGACCGCGGGCAGTGGCAACGCGCGCACTGGGCAACCCGGGTTCGCCCTGATCCTGATAACCGTTATGATTACGATCATCGAAGACCTTGCCAATGATGTCCGAACAGTCGAATGTGGGATCGGCCACCACCCGCACCGTGGCCCGCGCCTCGCCGGAGACATTACTGCCGGTCACATTGTTGAATACCTGGACCCGGTTGATGTACTCCCCTTCCCCGACACCGGCACCGACGACCAGCAGCATCTTGATCGTCAGGCTGGAGTTGGCCGGGACGATCAGGTTCGACCAGGTGAGCTGGCGACCATTGACGGTCGGTTCCCGTTTGCTGTCGTTAACCCGGCTTGAACCATTGACATACTTGAAACCGGGCGGGAAGGTATCCACCACGTTCAGGCCGGCCAGCGGTGCCGGCAATGTGTTGTTAAGCGTGATGGTATAGGGCACCAGGTCACTGCGCGTCACATTGACCTTGGCCGCCACCTTGGACACAGCCACCGCGGCGCCCAGTTCCGGATCCAGCGGAATGTGGTTATTGAACAGCTCACTGTGCCCGGGGGTCAGCGTGTTATTCAAAGTCAGCTTGAGATAGTAGCTGGTGCCCGCGGTGCTGCCGCTGTCATTGAACGGCTGGGGCGCCGCCGAGGTTTGCGCCTCGCAGTGACTGGCGGTGGCCGGGATGGCATCGCTGGCGGTGCCGGGACAGGACGGCACATCAAAGGCGGCGGTCGAGCCGTCGGTGGTGGCCGGAATCAATTGCGACGGTGCCGCGGTATAGCCATTGCCCGGTGCGGTCACCTGGATCAGATAATCGTCCCCGGCAGTACATTCCGGCTGACTGAAGTTCAGCCCGAACTTGTAATAACCGTTGGCCAGGGTCACCTGGCCCTGCTGGGCCGGATCGTCAAAACAGCTGGCCGGCAGCTGCAGGCTGTCCGAGGCGCGCAACATGACCAGCGTCGCGCCGGCGACCGGCGTGCGCAGCACCGCATCGTAGGTCACCCCGTTGGGCTGGGCCGGCAGATTCAGATTGGGCGTATTGCTGCCCGAAGTGACCACGATGTTGCTGATCCGTTGCTGACCGTCGGTAAACGGCGAATCGGTCAGACCCAGCGATGCGGTATTACTGCCGGCATTCGGGGCGGCAAAACGCAGCTCATAACTGTCACCGCTGACATCGTTCGGGGCGATACCGTTGAACTGGTAGTCGCCGTCACTGTCGGTGGTGGTCGAGGCAAACGGGCTGCCATTGCGATAGAAATCGACCGTCCAGCCGGTAAGGGGCGTTTCACCACTGTCGTTGCCTGTATCAAAATCGGCATCGTGCCAGAGCCGACCGCTGAGACCGGCCACGCCCGGGGTACCGCCAACATCGATGGAGACACTGGCGGTTTCGCTGCGGGTCGGTGAATCCCAGTCCACCTGGCCTGTATTGGTGATGGTGGTGCCCAGCGCCAGGGAACTGTCGATCGTCGCGCGAAAGCGCAGCACGATGGTGTTACCCGGTTGCAGATCGCCGTAGGTCGTGGCGTAGTCGGCGGTGAGGACCGGATCGCTGAAACTGACTCCGCTGCTACTGCCGTTCATGCTTCCCGACCCGGCCACGTAGTTGAGCTGCCCGGCCACCGGCAGATCCAGATTGTCGGTGATCACCACGTTACTGGCCGCCACGCCACTGTAGTTGGTGACCCGGATGACATACTCCAGTTGATCGCCGGGTTCGGCGGCGCCGCCACCGACCACATTGACCGCCTTGGTAATCGACAGTTGCTGAACGTTACCCACGACGACCACGGTGGGCTGATCGCCATTGGCATCGTTCCCGTCCCAGTCGGTCAGTTCATCGGGGAGTTCGTCGGTGCTAACCGTGCCCTGGTTGCTGATCAACGTTCCCACCGCGGTGCCCGCATTGACCTGCACATCGAACGTCACGCTGGCCTGTTCACCGGCCGTTAAGGTTCCGTTCCCGGCAGTCGGCAGTGGCGGGGTCAGATCGGAGGAGCTGACGGGCATGCCGCCCTCCAGTGCCGAGGTCCCGACCGAGGGATCCGCCACACTGATGCCATTCAAGGTGGTGGTGCCGGCAACATAGCTGGTGTCGGCGGGGATCGGATCGGTCAGCACCACATTGCTGGCCGGCAGGGCACCGAGGTTAGAGACCGTGATGGTATAGCGCAGGGTATCGCCGGGATCGACCAGCCCGTTGCCATTGATGTCGTTGTTGATAGCCACGGTCTTCTGCGAATCGATCAACGGCACATTGCCCACTACATCGATGGTGGGATCATCGAGCTGGCTGGTTGACGGATCATCGCTCGGTTCTTCGTTGAAGTTGCCGCTGCCCTGCCCGTCACCGGTGACAGAGCCCTGGTTGGCAATCACCGTGCCATCGACGGCGTTGTTGTCGACCACCACATCAAAGGTAATGGTGGCGATATTGGTCGTGCCACCACTTTCGGCACGCAGGAAACCGGCGGTGGTATCTTCCGGCGCATTGATCAGCATCCCATTCTGCAGGGCGGAAACACCGGCCGCGGGATCGGCCACCGTGCTGCCGTTCAGAGTGGTACTGTTGGCCACGTACTGCGTATTGCCGGGAATCTGATCCGCCAGGGTAACGTTGACCGTGTTTTCCGTCCCCACGTTCTGCACGGTGAGGGTGTAACGCAGGGTATCACCGGCCTCGAGCAGATCGGGATCACCACTGAGATCCTGTGAGCTCTTCCAGACCTCGAAGGCCGGTGCCGAATTGACCGTCACCGCGGTGGGATCTTCATCGCCTTCAGTGTTCGGATCGTCGCTGCCATTGATATTGGGATCGTCACTGTCCCGGGTCAGGCTGCCGAGGATGATCAACTGTGCCTGGTTGAGCACCTGGCTGCCGCTGGTGATCACCGGCGCCAGGTCGACTTCATAGACAAAAGTCAGGCTGTCGTTGGCGTCGCCCTGGGCATCCAGATCGAAATTTTCGATCAACAGCAGCCCGGTGCCACTACTGCCACCGCTACTGTCCGAGTTGTCGATGGCACCGGTCGGCAGGCTGCTGGTGAGATTGAGCGTGCCAGCGGCAAACATGTCCTGACTGCTATTGAGCCGATCCAGCTCATCGCGCAGGGTGAAATCACTCAGCGGCACATCACTGATGTTGGTGACGGTCACCGTATAACGCAGCGTGTCGCCGGGTTCAGCACTGCTGGCCGGGTTCTGTCCCGAGGTGACGTTCTCCACCACCTTGCGGAACTCGAGTACCGGCAACTCGGAGGTAATGGTATGGGCATCCTCGTGATCTACAGTCCCGGTGGTGCCGTCGCTCAGGCTGCGGGTATAGATCCGATTCTCATCGACGGCGCTGCTGCCATCGGTATCCTGGCTGAACCATTCGGTCGCCCCGGCCACGTTGGTCATCGGCTCGGATTGCGGCGTATCAACATCCAGCTCGGCCTGGTAGGTGACGATCAGTCGCTGGTTTGGTTCGACGGAGGCTGCCGCGGTGGCAAAGGTAATGGTCAGGGTACAGCCCGGTGCAGAGGTGAAATCGACCGTGTAATCACTGCCTTCGGTCAATACACCCGAGACCGGCGTGCTGCCATCGGACTCGAACACCCGGGCCGTAATACCGGTGGGCGCGCTATCGCACATCCCGCCCGGCGAGGGATCGAGGTTGGGCAGTTGATCGCTGAGGGTAATGTCCCAGGCGGTGCTGTCACCCACGTTCTGCACGTCCAGGGTAAAGGTCCCGGGTATACCCAGTTGCAGCTGGCCCGGCCCGGACTTGCTCAGGGTCAGATCCGGTTCGACCACGTTGATCGGCGTCGTGGTATCGCTCAGGCTTTCCGTCGCGCCGGTTTCACCGTTGAGATAGGTGACAGTGGCCTGGTTTTGCAGGCTGCCGCCCGAGGCGGTGGCGGGATCGTCGGCGATCCGCGCATACAAATCGATCCGGATCACCGGGTCGATGGCGTTGACGGTGGTGTCATCTTCGCTGTTCGTCACCACCGTGCCGATGTCCCAGGTCGCCGTGCCCGTGGCGCCATCGGCCGGATAACTGTTAAACGCGCCTTCGCCCGGGGACTGACTGTTGATCGTGGCGATGTCCTGGAAGGTATAGCTCACATCATAGGTCGAGTTGTTTTCCAGTGCATAATCCAGACCACTGAAAGCCAGATCATCGATGATGTTCAGATTCTGCGTGGTGCCCTCGGGCAGAGTGACTTCGATCTGGAAGTGCTTGAGGGCGCCGATCACCGCTTCCACGCCGGTATCCAGATCGGTTTTGCTGAGGGTCAGTGCGGGGACGACGGTCTGTGCTGATGCCGTGGTCTCATAGTCGTTCAGCGTATCACCGGCATTGGGCAGGGCCCCGTTGCGCAGGCCGTCGGCACTGCCATCGCTGCCGATGCTGCCACTGCTGTTTAACGCGGTGGATTGACCCGGCAAGGAGGTCCAGCGGGCCTCCAGGGTGTTGTCCAGAACCTCATGCGGTTCGGCGCCGATGTCGACCCGCACATCGAAGGTAAAGGTACGGGTCTCGCCGACATCGATCGCGTAATCCGGGTTACTGCTATTCCATGTAAAGATGGGACGGTTTGCGCCAAGGGTGGTGGTATCGACCACGTCGGGCGGATCGGCGCCGCTCGGGTTGCCCAGGTAAGTCAGGCGGGAGCCGACCAGATCATCCAGCACCTGCAGGTTATAGGCCGTGGCACTGCCGGTATTGGTGGCGGTGACCGTGACAGTCAGCACGTCCGCCGCATCGCTGTTGGCTACGGCGAAGGATTTGCTCAGGGCGATCGCCGGTTCCCGCACCACCAGGTCGACCTGATCGTAATCCAGGCTCACCGTACTGCCCGCGTCATTGACATAACTCAGGCGGGCCACGGTGGCCGGGTTACCGTTACTGATGGTTGTGCCATCGACATTGGCCAGTGTGTTCTCGACCCGGGCGATAAAGGTCACCGGAAAATCGAAGCGGTTATTGCTGGTGGCGGCAGTCAGTTCCTGATCGCCGAAATTCCATTCCACCAGGCTGTCGCTACAGGTGGGCGTGAACTGACCGCCGGGCGAGAAGCCCGCGTCACTGTATGGCGGGGCATCCAGGTTGATTACCGGCGCCTCGCTACAGTCGATACCGGCCGGCAATTCGTCGCGGATGACAAAATTGCGCAGGTTGGCCACCGGGATCGAGGCCCGCAATTCATATTCCACCTCTTCGCCGACAGAGACGGCCTGTTGCGGCGCCCCGCTAATCGGGGTGTTGGACAATTGCAGAATCGACTTGGGCTGGGTCTCCAGCGGCAGGATCTGAATCTTGGCCGAGGCATCGGCCGAGGTATAGGTTCGCGCCCCACCGGTCGTACCGGTATCGCTCTGCACTACGGTCTGGTTGCCCGATTCCCCTTCCAGACTGTCGTAACTGGCCGAGACGGTGTTGGTCAGGGTCTGTAACGGAGCCACCGTGTCGTCGGGATCGACCCGGTAATAAAAGCTGACGCTGCTGCCGGCATCGAGCTTGCGTAACGCCGAGCTGTGGGTGTGAGATGTGGTGATGGTCGGCGGGGTGCCGTTCTCCACCGTGTTGTCACTGATACTGCCCTCGCCGTCCGGATCGGCGCCGTCGATCAGCCCGTCGCCATCGTTGTCCAGGCCGTCGTTGTTGAACGGAATCACGTAAACCAGGTCGCTGCTATCGAGCAGATCGGTCGAGGTGATGTTATAGGCCGGCGCCCGATCCACACCGGAACTGCTGGCCTCATTGGTCAGGGTGACTCTATATATATAGGCGTCCTGGGTATCGCCGTCGTCAGCCAGGGTGACGAAATTGCTGCAACCGGTGCCCGTGCCATAGAGGTTCTCATTACACACCTCCTTGGTGACCGTGATATTCGGCTCGGTGACCGTCAGATCGACCCGGCGCACCGACTCCTGCGGATAACCGATTGTGCTGGGTCCCAGAGTATAGATTTCCTCACTGCCGGCATTCGAAAATACTGCTTCAAAGGTGGAGACCAGAACGTTACTGCTGGTGGCGGCGTGCAGATTGGGGGCAGCCCTTGTGTTCAGGGCATCGTTCAGCACCCGTGCGGTTGTATCGACCCGGAACCATTTGTCCCTAACAGTGATACGCTCTGATGCCGGATCCTGGTTAAAGGTCCAGTCAAAATCTCCTTCATCAAGGGGTGACGGTGGTGGATTGAGGCTGATACCGAGGATATCCGTGTCACTAGTCAGAGTGGGATCGGTGGAGGAAATATAGCCCTGGCCATCCGGCAGCTGATCAACCACCTGAATGCGTTGCACGGCGATATAATCGAAGCCCGGGGTTTGAAAACCGAACCAGCCACCGGTCTCGATATGAAAGCTGCATTCCTCGCCGATCTCGACGTCGGTATCCGGCATGGATGGCGGTGGGTTATTTTCGGAGCACGTTCCGATCTGATCCTTGGTCAGGTTGAATCCGACCACCCGGGCACGAATGGCGTCGAGGGTATAATTATTGGCTCGATCGGTGATGCCGTCGCTGCGCACCGTCGGTGTGGGAAACCAGAGCAAGGTACCGTCACTCAGAGTAATCTCCCCGATCACATCGGCCCGGAAAGTCAAATCGTCGGCGGCGATATCAGCCGGGTCGGAACTTTTGATCACCTCGAAACCGAGGGTGTCGGTCGCACCGGGGCTGATCGCCGATCCGGTACAGGCATAGATAGTCGCATCGCCCGGTATACTCGTGGGTTCTGTCCAGACATCCAGTGGAGGAGGATTGGTGGTAACCGAACAGTTACCCGGGGAGGTCACCACCTCCATGGTTGCGCCGAAACTGACGTAGGCAACATAATCCGCGGCATCGTGACCGCCGTTATTGCTCAGCTCCACACTGAGCGGCAAACGCTGATTGGGATCATTGGTCAGGATGAACACCAGCTCGGTGCCGCTGATGTCCACATCAAGATCTTCCGGGTCTGAGGGAAAAGTGTCGCTGAAGTTGCGTGTCTGTATCGCACCGGGATTACAGAACTGTTCGAACTCCACGGTCAGATCGTTGCTCAGCGTAGTACTGTTATCCGGATCGGTGCCATCAGAGGTGTTCTCTTCACGCTCATCGAGATCGGCGACCTTGTCGTAATAGGCTGGAGGGATCATCACGACCCGAAAGGTTACTGTGGCTACATCACCATGGCGCAGCATGTTTACCTGATCCGGGTTGTCCGGGTGCGTGGTACTGCTGGTCAGATCAAACTCGGGCGCCGTATTGGCAAGCGGATCGGCGGGATCACTGCTGGTCAGCGGAAAAGTTCCTGGTTGCGGATTGGTCCAGGTGATGGTATCGATCATCCCATCATAGCTACCGTAGGCCGGGTTGATATTCAGTTGCGGTGTAAAGGTCGAATCGACGACGTATTCGGCCGGAAGAATATTTTCCAGGTGAATGTTCTTGACCGAACCACCGGTGTTGTTGGTGAGGGTAATGGTCATGGTGCCCTTGCTGCCGACCGGCTGGGAGGTATTGGTGCCGGTCAATTCCCGGTTAACTTGCAAACCGCTGTTATTTACCAGAGAACTGGCGGTGGCAGTCACCGAGCCGGGGCTACTCCCCGTGGAAGTGGCGGTCAGGCCACCATCGGGGCTATCAACCTCACAACCCCATTCAATTCCCGAAACGGTATTGGTGCTGTTGGGGTCACAGGAACTGGTGAACTTGCCAACCAGATAAACATAGGCGCTACCGCCAGCAGGTGCATCAACAAAAAAAGTTGGCTCATCATTGCCCGGATTGCCGAAGGGATCATCGACCAGAAAATCATTAATGGTATTGCCGGCTGCGACACAATTGGTGCCACCGGGATCCAAACCATCGTTGTTGGCTATAGCTGTCGCTTCGGCTTCTGTTGGGCAGGCGTAGTTGATCTGGTAATTATTGGTTCCCATTAAGTCGTCAAACTTCAGGTCCTGCATATCGGCCAGCCCGTTATTACTGATCTCAATTCGCCAGATAGCATCGTCGTTAATATTGCCATACAGGGGATTGGCGTAACTGCCTGAACCCTGCGCCGCATCAACATTACGGCCAAGCTTGATCACGCCCGGAACCGGTTCGCGAAACGGCAAGGTCTCGCTACCGGTTGTATCACTTGTACGGGGGTAATCGGTAAGACAGTAGTCGTAATCGACACTCGCCTGAATCAGTTTACTGGCACTGAGAAGATCCTCTTGCGGCGAACTGCTACGCACCTGGAACACGATCTCCAGGACACGTTCATTGCTGTCGTTTTGCGAGGCAGCAAGGCTGGCGAGTTCCGCAATATCTGACGAGTCCCAGGTGAGGGTCGAACCGGAGATGACGGGATCACCGCCTACCCCGCTACTGGTGCCAGCGCCGGCACCAGAGACAGTATAGGTCGTGGAGCCCGGAACATACTCCAGACCACTGCTGCCCAGGTCTTCCGTTACCACAAGAGTATTAAGGACTTCGTCAGTCTCGTTGGTCAGTACGATGTGGATTTCGCCAACACCGCACAGCTCACAGTAGCTATTGTTCAGATCATGCGAGATGATATTGAAGGTCGCAGGAGAGTTGGCAGGACAGTTTGCCAGGGCATCGGCATGATCCAAAGGGAACAATAGCAGCACGACTGGCAATACAAGGTATGCCAGCCGGCGCAGTTCCGACACATTTGTTAAAACTCCGAACATGAAAAGCAACAGGCCCTGTTTACTTAATTAGGCTTTATATAAAGTTTACCTGTTGCCCGGTAATTCGGATGTGAAACACCGCGCAGTTATATACTTGTCACAGTGACCTCGTTCACGTTATAAGAAATCAATTTCAAACGGCTTTAAAACCTGCCTCACAGTTTTAGGAAATTTTTCTTAAGTTAGCTCGCCGGAAGGAAATCGATCGGATAGAGAATCGTAACTTTCGGAACACCCGGCTTGGACCCGAAATTAAAGCGTTTGACACGTGCTACGATTTTTGCAGACAGATTCTCAACATTCGCGCCCATGTCAACCGACTCCACCTTGACAAACGATACGGAACCGTCCGGCATAATCGTCAGACGCAGCACCATCTTGCCCTGGAGCGTAGGATTTCTGCGCAGCTCGCGATTGTAGATACGGTACAGGGCTGACTTGTAACGATCGAAGACGATCTGAATTTCTTCATCGGTCCGTGACGGTCCCGGCCCCTCGCTTAGCGGTCGCTGGGTATCGGCAAGATCAGTTCCGATGGTACTTTCCACCCTGGCAAACTCGATATCCGACAGGCTCTTGCCGCTGCCACCCACGTTGCGACTGATCTTGGCGGTATCGATACCGCCACTCCCCTGTTTGGCCTGGGCGGTCACAACCGAACGCTTGGTCCGGCTGGTTTTCTGACCCTGATTACTGATCTCGGCTTTGGCTCCCAGCTTGTCATCCGGTGTGTCCTCCAGCAAGTCAGAAAAGTTTTCTTTGAAGGCAAGTAAACCGGTACGCTCGACTTTTTTGCGCGCCGCTTTTTTCTCTTCCGGCGTTGCCTTCTCTGGCTTTTGTTCTGCCTGTTTCTGCTGAGTCTGCCTGGGTTTGCTCTCGACCGGTTTGGGTTTCGATTTTTCGATCAATTTGACCAGTCGCTCGGGAACCTCGATAACTTCAACCTCATCCGGTTCGGGCAGGTGATACATCGGTATCAATATGCCGAACAGGATGGCGTAAAGGACGCAGGCCAGTAAAATCTTGCGATAGCGTCTTTCGTCCTCTCCCTTCTTGGTCCAGGGCATGACTGCAGGTCGAAATGGCAACACCTGCATCTCACGCTCAACGACAAACTCATCCTGTTTTAAATCTTCCTCTTCTTGCAGTATCTCGACATCCTGTCTGAGCAGCGACACTTCATTGCTCAGGCTATCGATCTGCTTAACAAGATTCTCACGCTGTTTCTGAACTTCACCCAGCTGCCTGTCAAAAATGGCAACGCGGTTTTTCAGATAATCGAGATGCTGATGGGATTGCTCTTCTGAATAGTGTTCGCCCCAGAAAATATCCAGCCCGCCAAGCTCGTCCAGCGCCTGCAGTTGTTCACGAATACTCCCCAATAGTGAATACTTGGCCTGATCATCGGCCATATCTTCCAGGGCGTGATCCACCTGCCGCAATTTGTTCTGCAACTCCTGAATCTGCTCAAGAATCGCATCAATTTGCTGATTAAGATCAGCTTCCTGTTCAGCTACTGCGGTATTCACCCGGGTTTCCTAACTCTTTGCCGCTTTTTGAATCACAGCCAGAGAAATTTTTTCATATCCGGCACTGGTACAGCTTGCCATGACTTTCTTCAACAGCCTGAAGGGAATTGTCTTGTGTGCCAGTATAGTCACCTCACTGGCATTGACCTGCGGGTTGCTCTTAATACCGATCATATTGGCCTTGGCCTTTTTCAACTGATCACGAACAACACCGATGGTGGCTGATTTGGATTGCATGGCGTTCTGGTAACTCACCACCGGTTCGCCCTGGACCAGAATGGCTTCCGGTGTCACCATGACTACCACGCTCTCCCGTGGCTTGGCTTCAATCACTGATTCGGGCAGTGTGATTTGCTTCGGTGTGTCCAGCACCTCGCTGGTTGATGAATTGACCAGCAGAAAGAATACCAGAATGGTAAACACATCCATCAGGGACACCAGGTTCAGTCCGGGCATTTTCCGCTTTTGCCGGCGCTCCATGCGATTGAGTCGACGTGAAGACTTCATGGTGCATCTCCGATGGAAATATCAGGGAATAATGCGACTTTCTCCGGCTCTTCCTGTCCTTCTTTTTTGACTCTGGACACTCTGAGGGTATCCATGACCTCTACCAGATGGTCATATTCGATAGAAGGTTCCATCAATATGGTCGCATCAGTCTTGTCCGGATAGGAACCTTTTACCTTGAGCAAATACTCAGACAGTTTGCCCAGTGCATATTCTCCCTCCTCCGTGTTTCGAAAACGCGCGATGGTCCGTCTTCCATCACCGACTTCCAGCGCATCGTTACGTACGATCACCTCAATGCTGACTTCGGCTTTGTTGTCCTGTGCAGGACCTGCCGCAGCCGGCATACTCAGCTCATGAATCGTAATCCTGGAGAAGACGGCGGTAATCAGCAAAAACGGTACCAGCACGACCATCAGATTCAAAAAGCTCGTCACATCCAGCTCGGGCGGATTACGATCCCGTCGACGATAGTGGTGTCTTCTCGGCATCGATATTACGCCGCTTTGGCTGTCTGAGACTGACGGGTCGCGAATTCAGAGATGACATTCAGGGTCTTGACCGAGACCATCTCAAGACTGTCGATAATTTCGGTCGTTTTCGAAGTCAACACTGCGTGGAAGATCAACAGTGGAATACCTGCCATCAGGCCAAAGGCCGTGGTATTCATGGCCACCGAGATACTCGCTGAGAGAAGGTCGGCTTTTTCAGCGGGATTGGCATTGGCAACGGCGGTAAAAGCTGCGATTAGCCCCATAATCGTTCCCAATAGACCGAGCAATGTCGAGATATTGGCAAAAAGCGCCACGTAGGGTGTGCGTTTTTCCAGTTGTGGTGTAATCTCCATCATGCTCTCTTCCATGGCGATTTCGATATCATCGCGACGCCGCACGGAACCCTGACGGGCCAGCCCCATATTCAGCATCTGACAGATTGTGGCGTTGTCCTCAGAGACCATTTCCCGAGCCGCATCGAACTTGCCCTCGGCGATAACCGGGTGGACCTCGTCCCAAACCTTGCGGTTTTTATTACGCACCCGGGTCAGAACAATATAACGTTCCACTGCGATTGCCAGCCCGAGCGCGAACACAATCAGGATGGGATACATGAATGCACCACCGGTTTGAAAAAATGTTATCATTGCGTTTAGAAAATCCATCGGCTATTCCTCATCACTCAACCAAATGTACTGCTTGACTTGTTACGGCCTGTTTGCCGCATCGTAAAAATCCAGTTGCCGCTGAAAAACTTCCTTGTCGACCGGCCGCAAGCTCTCATCCATCAGGCCGGAGGTCAGACTGGTTTCGATACCGATCTCCGAGCTTTTCCAGGGTACGATATATAACGATTTGGGTGCTTCCTTGTTACCCACCACCGATATACCCGAGAGGGTTCGTGCTTCCTCTTCCTGGGCTGTAATGCCCAGTGAAACGAGAAAAAGACAGGCAATTACAATCAATTTAGTCATCATTCACCCCTCAGCGCGCCTTACGCGCTTTTAGTTCGGCGATCCAGATTTTCAGCTTTTCATCTTTTGGCAGTGCCTCGGCCAGTTTCTCAAAATGGCTCAGGGCACAATCGAGATCACCCAGATAAATGTCACACAGAATTGCCAGGTTCTTGCGAACCGGCAAAAAATCGGGATAAATTTCCAGTGTTTTTTCATAGACGGTACGCGCCTGGGCGAATCGCCCTGTCTTGCGATACAGCAGGCCCAGTTCGTTGTTGGCAATAGGATGGGCCGGATCCAGCTCGACCGCGCGGCGCAGGTTCTCCTCGGCCCTGTCCATTTCTCCAACCCGCATATAGGCTACCCCAAGATTAACGAACGGGGCTGTTACCCGGTTCTCTGTTTTGACAATCGATTCCAGTAGTTCGATGGCTTGCTCATATTTTTCCGCCTGGAGCAGCATCAGGGCCTCCTGAAAGTCCTGTTCGACCGAGGGGTGGATCGCGATAGCATCTTTGGCACCTACCACGATCGAATCCTCACCGGGCTTTGACGGACCCGATGCACAGGCGCTCAAAAGTAACAGCAGACTGCTCAACAGCAGCCAGGTTCCCTGTCGCGGCCAGTGCTGTCGCGTACGCGGGCTGATATTTCTCCCGGCCGGCATAAGCTAGTAGCTCCCCGTCTCGGCTGCGGCGTAATTGCCCCCACCTGAATTGCTATGATCCATCGCCTGGGTACTGGTCGAATTACCACTGTCCACGCTATCCATGCCTTCCCTGATGGTGTACGGGCGAATCTGGCTCACATACGCCAGACTCTGCTCCGGTTTACCAAACCGGGCCGGTAACAAATTGGCCAGTTTGTCCAGGCTGTTGTCAATCCAGCGATTAAAGACACCTCGCGAGAGCAACTCGAGATTTTTCTTGTGGATGGTTATCGCCTTCTCTTCAAAGGGAAATATCTGTTCCTCCAGGGCCAGCTCGTACTGTTCCTTTTCCAGCGGACTGAGATTATCCGGCCGCTCCGACTCCTTGAGAGCACGGCTGAACAGATAATAAATTTCCGCGATATGATACGTGGCCGCCGCGGTTGCCTCGCCAACGCCATAATCAACCAGTCGGGTATAGGCCGCGATAGCTTCTTTCATCCGGCTTTTTTTGATTTGCAGGTTCTTCTTGAACGGCTTCACAAGCTTGACCTGTTTGAAGCGGGTGAAAGCCGACTCGGTCAGCACCAGTGCCGCTCTGGCTGCCAGATACTTGGTTCTATCGGTCCGTTGTCGGCCGGCATTAGCGTCGCTGCGTACAATCTGTTGCAATTCCTTGACGTACTTCGCATTCTCACCCCGGTTTTGATAGATCCGGGCGATCTTCTGACGCGTCTCCAGAACCTCTTCCAGCGGCCGCGGAAATAATTTCACGTAACGCCGATAGATGGCCAGCGCACTCGATATATCCTCCGCCTGCTCATACAATTCCGCGGCCTGGTAAAGTGCCTCGCGGCGCAAGGCCGGATCCTTTTCATTTTTTTCGATGCGTTCAAACTCTGCCGCCGCCGAGGCAAACTGCCCATCTTCCTTGTAAACCACGGCCAGTTTCTTGGTGACATCAGCGCGCAATTTGTGTCCGGGATAACGCTGGCGGAACTGTTCCAGCACCCCGGCGGCCCGGCTCCAGGCTTCCAGATTGATCAGGCTGGTCGCGGCATCATATTCCGCTGTCGCCCGGATTTTAGCCTGCGGGGCCACCTGGCCCACGCGCAGATAATGCCCGGCCGCTGCCTCGTAATCTTTTTCCAGCAGGGCCAGCTCACCCTGCTTGTAGACCGAGGCCGCCAGATTCTCGACAATTTCACCCCGGCTCCTGGCATCGGCTGTATCGTAGTTGAGCACCTTCAGATAGGCCTGTTCTGCCGCCTGAAAACGTTTCAGTTCGAATGCCGAATGCGCCACGACCAGCTGGGCGGAGTAGCGAAGGTTGGACTTGCCATCCGGATAACGCTGCAGCAATTGCTCACCGGTCTTGATAGCCAGAGAATAATCCCGCATCTCGAACAGGTCATCCGCGGCCCGGGCGAGCACGACAGGGGCCTTGGCGTGTTTGGGATAGCTATCGGTAAATTTCAACGAACTGCGTATCGAGTCGCGCTTGACCTGCTGTTTCCTGGCCGGGGACACGACTTTCAGCTGTTGCCGATAGGCATAGACGGCGGCATAGCCGGCGGCGGCAGATTTCTCATGCTCGGGATACTGATAGGCAGTACGCTCGTACTCCTGCGCGGCGTTGTCGAACTGTTTATTTTGCATATACAGCTCGGCCAGCAGGTAGTTGATACCCGGCGACTTTTCGTTATCCGGAAATGATTTGAGATACGCCCGGTACCAGCGTGCCGCCTCGGCAAAGTTTTCCTGCTTGTCGCGCGCAAAACGCCGATCCTGGTACAGGGCATGGAAATGATTGGCCAGGTCGATCAGATTGGTCTGAAGTGCGTCAACGACCTTCTGATATTTATTGATATCGAAATAGGTCCAGTAAGTCGATTCCAGTCCATAGCGGTTGGCAAACTCTTTTTTGGCTTCGACCACGAGTTTCGGAAATCCGCCTTCTTTGTAGATCTCGATAACCCGGGTATGAAAATGGGGTGCGTTTTTATGATAGGGATTGAGCTCGACAAACTTGTTATAAGCGGAGGCCGCATCGCTAAAACGCCGCTTGGTCAGATAGTACTCACCCAGATGACTGTAGATATTCACTTCGTAGGAACGCGAGCCGTTGCGACTGAAATAATCGACCACGGCCGTGGCGCCCCCAAGATAAGAAAAACTCAGGCTGATCACCCGAAAAGTATCATCCACATGTTTCTTTTCGGTCTTGTTCGCTGTTTGCTCGAAGTCATAGCCGTTACCCACCTTGTAATCCAGCAGCTTCATGAAATTATTCAGCGCCTGTTCATAGCGCTCCTGTTTGAAGTAGGCCCACCCCTGTTTATACAACGCCAGTTCATAAAATCCCGAGCTGACACCGAAGACAAGCACCGATCTGTAGGCACTTTCAGCTGAACGGTATTGTTTGCGGGTGAAATAATATTCGGCGCGCCGGAACTGGACTTCATCCATGTGTCGGGAATCGGGATATTTCTCCACGATACGGTTCAGCACCTGCATAGCCTTTTCGATCTGGCCAGTCTCTTCATAGGCACGCGACAGCTGGTACAACACCTGATCATTTCGCTCGTACAACGGATATTTTTTCAACAGCTTCTGGTACAGGGCGATGGCCTGCATACCGCCGACGGTCTGAAGATCCGAAGCCTGGCCGTTCGGCAGTTGCACCTTTTCTGTCCCGCCTGGCTCTTCCAGCTCGTCGGTGCGGGTGGCCCGTTTCTCAAACTCCGCCCGCGATTCACGGTTTTTTTGCCGCGTGGGATCCGCTTCCTGCGCAACCGGGGCATTGTCATCCTTTTGCTGGCTGATTGGCGGGACCGGCTTTTCGGCGGGCGGCTGGTCGGATGAATCCAGCAGCGCGGAAGAATCAACCACACCGTATTCTTTCTCCAGCTTGAGATCGGCCAGACGACGGATCGCTTCGGGGGTCAATGCCGACTCCGGTGTCTCCTGCAGGAATCGCTGGTAGCTCTGCATTGCCTTGTCGAGACTGCCTTCAACCTTCTCTTCGGTGATATCAATCCTGACGTCACGCAGGCTTGCCAGCGTCTTGCTGTTATCAAATCCGACGCAGGCGCTCAGCCACAATGACAAAGCCAGCAGAGGGAAAAACTTGCGGTTCACTGTTCACCCTCCGACGGCGGTTGATTTTCCGGGCTGGTTTTGGCCGGTACTTGCGGCTTGGGCAGATTCTCTTCCTGGCCGGCCTTGGTCGCTTTGTCATAGTTCTCTGCCAGGGCGAAGCGCGCCTTGATCTGATACTCCTCGAGTCGTTTACGCCGCCGGTCCAGCTCGTTGATCGCCATCAGCTCCAGCAAACGTCCCTGTCGGGCCCTGACCCTCTCCAGGCGATCCAGGGTCTGGCCAATACGTGACTGCAGACGCCTGAGCGGGATGTCATACCCTTCGTAACTTTGCCGGGCACCATGGAAGGTGCGCACGAAAGACTGATACCGGTTATCCAGTCGCTCGATATGACTGTCGAGTTGACGCAGGTTTTTATAGGCTTTGGTCAGCCGCTCATCGTATTCGGTATAGATCGGCCACAGGATCACCCCCTTGAGGCGCTGTACCCGCTGCCAGCTCGGTCCGGAAGATTTGCCGCTGCGTTTGATGACGGTTTCTAGCTGCTGGAGCTTCTTCAAATAGCGCCGCTCATTGACCGTTGCCAGAAAATCGGGGTTGCGCGCCACCAGCAGCCGCTGGATCCGCTCGTCCAGCCTGTCCCGTTGTTCGGTGCGCAACTTCATCCGTGAATCGAGTTTGCGAAACTGTTGTTCGATGGCCGGCAGAATAGGTTCATAGTAATCACGTCGGATCCCCACCAGTTGCGTATAGGCATCGATGCTGCCCAGCCATTTTTCCATTCGCTCCTGTAACTTGCCCAGTTCGCGATAGTTTTTCAGTGATTCCTGAAAGTCATGCGAGGTCATCAGCTGCAAAATGTAATGGGTTTCCGGCGCTTCCGGCAGATTACGCAGATGAACCAGCCACGCCTCGTGCTGGTCGGCGCGCTCGTCAACCAGTGCCTGGAGAAACTTGCCTTCACGGATGCTCTTGATCGAATTATCCAGACTCGTCAGTTCGGCCGCGAACCGGTCCAGTGCCTGGCCATAATTGATCGCTGATTTACCATAGACACCCAGCTTGCCATAGGCATAGGGCACAGACAGCATGGCCTCCTGGACATACTCGTTGGTGGGATTGCGTTTGGCCAGGATGCTCCAGGGGACCAGGGCACGCTCAAAATTCTCCTGCAGGGCATCGGCCCAACCGGCACCCAGCAGGGCCCGGTTGGATAAGGGACCATCCAGCCTGACCCGCTCCAGGTAGGTTTTGGCACGCGCCGGCTCACCCGTATCCAGCAATCGATAACCCAGTACCAGATTGGCCTTATCACGGATCCCTTTGACGGCCGGGTTAGCACTGCTGATCTGGCCTACCCGATCCAACTGACGAAACCCTTCCTCCATCCTGTCTGCCTGGATCAATGCCACCCCGAGATTGAAACCGGCAAAACCTTCCAGACCCGGTTCGCCCTGGACACGCTGCAAAACCTCGATGGCCTCTGTGAAACGACCGGTGGCAATCAGAACCTGCCCGCGTAGAAATAACTCTTTGGCCCGCACCGGTTCGGGGACATCGCCTTCGATACGCTGCAACACGTGCAGGGCATTGACCGGTTGATTCTTCTTGAACAGGATACGGGCCAGGCGATAGGCCGCCTCGTTGCGCACCGGCTGACTGACCTTGCCTTCCATGACTGCCTCGATGGCACGCCCGGCGCGGCGGTGCATACGGTAGGCCAGTTCAAAATCACCCACGAAAAATTCGGCCTGGTTCAGGTGATAGTGGAGTGAACCGAGTTCAGGTTCATCCAGGTTATAGTGCTGTCCCAGCTCCGTATCTAGACGTACGATGGCGTCGAAATAGTTCTCCTGATAGGCCTGATACATGGCCTCACCAAAATAGAGGTCCCGCAATTCCGTTTGTACGCCAGCCTGGGCCGGAGTACCGGCCAGCCAGACAAGAGCGAAGAGACAACAAACCAGGAGACGAAACATGGGCGCTTACCAGTCCTTGAAACCGATACCCTGCTTGCCACGGGCCGGGCCATCGAGCCTGACTTCCACAATCTTCGGACCGACCTCTTTTTTCACCTGATAGCTGACCGAGTGACGGAATTTTTCGCCGGCCGGGGACTTACCGGTGATCGTCACTTCCAGGTTATGGGCGCCGGTACGGATATTACCGGTATACAGACGCTGCACTCCCCCCTTGCGTAATGCCTCGAGTTCACGAAACGTATACAGATGCTTGGCCACGACCTGATTATCGAGCACCAGCTTGATTCCGTTGAGCACAGTCTTATCCTGGCCGGCCAGCGAAACGAAGAACGCAACATGCGTATTGGAGGGATACAACAGCTTCTCTTCCAGACGGGAAAGCTCTGCGGCGATACCGATGACATCTTCCTTGATTTCCTGGACCTGCTCATCCAGCCCCTTGATCTGCTCGGTCGTTATCTCTTCGGCATTAATCGAAACCGGCAACAGTAGCGCCAGTAACAATACAAATTTACCCGGTCTTGTCATCATAAAACTCGCCATTGTGAATTTTCGCCGATTTGTGCTCTGCAGCGATCAGTGACCCGGCTGACGGGTCATGGTACGTTTATCCGGCGGGAATTTAGACAGATGCACAGATGCTGCAATCTGGAACTCCAACGCCGACCGTCCGGTACAGGGCTTCCCTTATGGTTCGGCATTTCCCTATGCAAGTTAAGTAGTTAGCATGCATCGCATGGGGTATAATTGATCACAGTTTGATAATGTTCGCGTATGAAGATCACACATTTGTGAACCTATCGACATTTACGCCAATGCAGTTTCAAGGATGTGAACTGGTCTACGTTTATGACTCGACCGAGCGTTGAAGGCGGGAATCAAACGAAGGGCAACGGCGTACCGGGCGAGCTAAGGGACCAGACAAAAAGGCGCACTCTCAGCCAATGGCTCTTTCCAGCATCTGAATGATGCCGAAAGTGACGCTGGGGACGACGCGGATTTGGACGTACTTCAGTGCGCCCGCAGGGCGAGGGCCATGGACGACATACAGGATGTATTAGTGTCGCGGGAGGCAGGGATGCCGAGAGCGACTGGCCCGAGTCAGTCGGCACAGGGGAGTGCCGGTTCGACCAGAAAAAAAGGCCACACAGTGTTCTCACTGCATGGCCTTGATTCTTTAGATGGTGTCGAAGGCGACGTACAGGGATGTACTAATGCCGCGGGAG
This sequence comes from uncultured Thiohalophilus sp., assembly GCA_964405505.1. GTDB lineage: Bacteria > Pseudomonadota > Gammaproteobacteria > UBA6429 > Thiohalophilaceae > Thiohalophilus. The sequence continues at coordinate 10,175 of CAYOOC010000010.1, read as the reverse complement.
GCAGGATGCCGGGAGCGGCCGGACTCGACAAATCTGTCGGGATGACGCGCAGGGACGCGCTAATGTCGCGGGAGACAGGGATGTCGGGAGCGACTCGGATTTGGACGCACTTCAGTGCGCCCGAAGGGCGGGCGACAGGGAGGTCGCCCGTCAGCCGGCACGGGGGAGTGCCGGTTCGACCAGAAAAAAGCCGTACATGAAATTCATGCACGGCCTTGATTTGAAAGATGGTGCCGAAGGCCGGACTCGAACCGGCACGGCTTGCGCCACTACCCCCTCAAGATAGCGTGTCTACCAATTCCACCACTTCGGCAAAGTTTTCGTTCCAGGGAAAGGGCCGAAAGGCCCTGTCATCCATCCGCGACCGGATTATTCCGATTTGGGCACGTCCACGGGGGCGCCCTGTTCGGACTCACCCGCCGGGGCCACCGGGACATCACCCGGGCGTTCCTGACGGCTTTCCTGTTGCTGTTGCTGTTGCTGCTGTTCCGCCTGGTCAACCAGGCTCTCGCTCTTGGTGACGTCGCCGGCGAGTCGAAACAGCGCCAGCGAGAGCAGAAAAAACAGGGTCGCCAGCACCGCTGTGGTGCGGGTCAGAAAGTTGGCTGCGCCCTGAGAACCGAACATCGTGCCCGAGGCGCCGCCACCGCCACCCCCAAACGCGGCGCCGGCATCGGCGCCCTTGCCCTGCTGCAGCAGCACCAGTACCACCAGCGCCACGGCGACAATCACATGCAGGACCAGAATAATGTTGTACAACATAGTGTCAGAATCTCCCGGACTGTTTCTAACCGGCTGCCTTGCAGATGGTCAGAAAGTCCTCCGCTTTGAGTGACGCGCCGCCGATCAGGCCGCCGTCGATATCGGGTTTGGCCAGCAGCTCGGCCGCGTTGCCCGCGTTCATGCTGCCGCCGTATTGAATTCGCAGCCCTTCGGCCACGGCCGGATCCTGCTTGGCAATCTGGCTGCGAATGAAAGCGTGCACGTCCTGGGCCTGCTCCGGGCTGGCGGTCTTGCCAGTCCCAATAGCCCAGACCGGCTCGTAGGCAATCACGCCATCGGCCAGGGCGGCCACGCCAGCATGGGCGATGACCGCGTCGATCTGGCGGGCTACCACCTGTTCGGTGATGCCCTGCTCACGCTCTTCCAGCGTCTCGCCGATGCAGAGGATCGGGATCAGACCGGCCTGACGGGCCACCTCGTACTTCTCGGCCACCAGCGTGTCGTCTTCGCCGTACAGGGTGCGACGCTCGGAATGGCCCACAATGACATACTTGCAACCAAAATCGAGCAGCATGGCAGCGGAGATTTCGCCGGTGAAGGCCCCCTTGGCCTCGGTGCTCAGATTCTGGGCTCCCCAGGCGATGGGCGTCCCTTCCAGTTGTTGCTGGACTTCTGCCAGATAGACATAGGGAACACAGACGGCCACTTGTGCGTTGTTGACCTCACCGATTCCTGCCTTGATCCCATCCAGCAGAGGCTTGTTATCGGTGCGCGAACCGTTCATTTTCCAGTTGCCGGCGATTAGTGGCTGACGCATGCCCTCTCCCCTTTTCTTGCGATTTGGTTATTCCGATTTGACCCTATAAAAGAGCGCGAAAGCTTACCGTCCAGACCGCAATAAATCAATGAAAAACCGGGTTATTTGGCCTTCCAAGCCGGTTTTGCGCCCGCTGGTGTCAGACTCAGCCGGCACCGAGTGTCTGTTCCACCACCCCGGCCAGCTCCTGCGCGACCCGCAGCACCTCCCCGGCGTCCTGGCCCTCGACCATCACCCGCAGCAGCGGTTCGGTTCCCGACGGACGCAGCAGCACCCGGCCCCGGGCCGCCAGCTCCGACTCGGCGGCGGCCACCGCCGCCTGGACCTCCGGCGTGCCCAGAACATCGATCTTGCGGGCCAGGCGCACGTTGATCAGCTGCTGCGGGTATTTGTCCATTCCGCTGACCAGATCGGTCAGCGTGCGGCCCGACTCCACGACCGCCGCCAGCACTTGCAGGGCCGCCACAATGCCGTCACCGGTGCTGGTCTTGTCCAGACAGATGAGATGGCCCGAGCCTTCCCCGCCCAGCTGCCAGCCCTGGGCCAGCAACTGCTCCATCACATAGCGATCCCCGACCCGGGCCCGGACAAAGGGAATCCCGGCCGCCTGCAGGGCGTGCTCCATCCCCAGATTGGTCATCAGGGTGCCCACCACGCCACCTTCCAGGCGCTGCATACGCTGACGGTGGAGGGTCATGACATACAGCAGCTCGTCACCATCGATGACCCGCCCCTCGCGGTCGACCATCAACACCCGGTCACCATCGCCGTCAAAGGCAATGCCCAGATCCGCTCCCTGCAGCTGGACATTTTTCTGCAGCCATTCCAGGTGGGTGGAACCGCAGCCATCATTGATATTCAGGCCGTCGGGATCGTTGCCGAGCACTGTCAGCTCGGCCCCCAGTTCGGCGAAGACTTTGGGCGCAATCTGATAGGTGGCGCCGTTGGCGCAATCAAGCACGATATGCAGCCCCTGCAGATCCAGGTGCTCGGGAAAGGTACTTTTGCAAAACTCGATATAACGTCCGGCCGCGTCGTCCACCCGGGCCGCGCGGCCGAGTTTGTCCGGCGCACTGGTGACCAGTTCCTGGTCGATCATCGCCTCGATGGCCAGCTCGACTTCGTCGGGCAGCTTGGTCCCCTCGGCGGAGAAAAACTTGATGCCGTTGTCCGGATAGGCATTGTGCGAAGCGCTGATCACGATCCCGGCACGGGCGTGCAGCGTGCGGGTCAGATGGGCGATACCAGGGGTTGGCATCGGCCCCAGCAGACAGACGTTCATGCCGGCGGCGGACAACCCCGCCTCCAGGGCCGATTCGAATAGATAGCCGGAAATGCGGGTATCCTTGCCGATCAGCACCTTGCCACCGCCATTGCCCAGCACCCGCCCGGCCGCCCAGCCCAGCTTGAGGATAAACTCCGGCGTGATCGGGAACTCCCCGACCCGCCCACGGACCCCGTCGGTGCCAAAATATTTACGTGACATAAAACAACATTCCCCTTACCGCCGGCACTGGCCGGCCAGCCCCTGTTTCAGCGATTATAAAGCAATCACCCCGCCGATACTCAGGTCTGTTGCACAGCCCGGCACATCGCCAGGGCATCGGCACTCTCGCGTACATCATGCACCCGCACAATGGCCGCGCCCAGCCAGCCGGCCAGCGTCGCCAGGGCGAGACTGCCCGCCAGGCGCTCTTCCACCGGCCGCTCACCCAGCAATTTGCCGATTAGCGATTTACGCGAGACCCCCACCAGCACCGGATAGCCGGTAGCGACAAAGCGGCCCAGCTCACGAAACAGGGTCAGATTATGCGCCACCGTTTTTCCGAAACCGAAGCCGGGATCCAGAATCAGCTTGTCCGGCGCAATCCCGGCGCCCTGACAGGCCTCTATCCGCTGCTGCAAAAACGCCAGAACCTCGCCAACCACATCCTCGTAATGCGGATTGGCCTGCATGGTCCGCGGCTGGCCCTGCATGTGCATCAGGCAGATCGGCACACCCAGTTCGGCCGCGGCTTCCAGCGCGCCGGGTTCCTGCAGCGCCCGCACATCGTTAATCAGGCTGGCGCCGGCTGCCACCGCCGCGCGCATCACCGGCGGCTTGCTGGTATCCACCGAGATCGGGATGGGACTGTCGCGACGGATCGCCTCGATAACCGGAATCACCCGCGCCAGTTCATCCTCTTGTGAAACGGCCGGCGCCCCCGGGCGGGTTGACTCACCGCCGATATCAATAATATCGGCGCCCTCCTCGATCATCCGCCGTACGCGTTCGATCGCCACCGGCGTTTGATTAAAGCGTCCCCCATCAGAAAAGGAATCCGGGGTCACATTGAGTATCCCCATGATCAGGGGCCGTTGTTCGGGACTGAGATCTATCGCCATGCTTGATTATTCCGGATATCTGCTGCCGTAGTTTAACAATATTCGACGACGGCGACCGGCAACCAAACCGGATCCATTCACGCGCCACAACCACCGGCTTGTCGAAAACGGCTCCTGGCGGGCGTTAGCTGGGAGCCACTGACAATCGTTGCCGGGCAAAACGAAAAACGCCCCGTCAAAACGGGGCGTTGATTGTACTTAACGGCGAGATGGCTCAGTGTTCACCGGCCGGACCGCCGATCTTGCCCTCCCCCTTGTCGGCGCGGGAGGGTTTCTGCTCCTCGTCACCGGAGGGGCTGTGCGGCGGCTCGTGATCATCCCAGTCGGCGGGCGGCGGTGGCTCGTTACCGCCCATGATGGCATCGATCTGGCGCTTGTCGATGGTTTCATACTTGATCAGCGCCTGTGCCATCAGGTGCAGCTTCTCCATATTGTCGGTCAGCACCGTCTTGGCCCGCTGGTAGTTACGATCGATGACGGAACGAATCTCTTCATCGATAATATGCGCGGTCTCATCGGAGAGGTTCTTGTGCTGAGTCACCGAGTGACCGAGGAATACCTCGCCTTCGTCCTCGCCGTAGGTCATCGGACCGAGGCGTTCGGACAACCCCCACTTGGTCACCATGTTGCGGGCGATCTCGGTGGTGCGCTGTATATCGTTGGAGGCACCGGTGGTCACGTGTTCGTTGCCGAAGATCAGCTCCTCGGCCAGGCGCCCGCCGAACAGAGAGGCGATGGAACTTTCCAGGCGTTCCTTGGTATAGCTGTAGCGATCCTCTTCGGGCAGGAACATGGTCACGCCCAGCGCCCGGCCACGCGGAATAATGCTGACCTTGTAAACCGGATCGTGCGACGGCACGCTCAGGCCCACGATGGCATGGCCAGCCTCGTGATAGGCGGTGAGCTTTTTCTCTTCCTCGTTCATCACCATGGACTTGCGCTCGGCACCCATCATGATCTTGTCCTTGGCCTTCTCGAACTCTTCCATGCTGACCAGGCGCTTGTTGCCACGGGCAGCAAACAGGGCCGCCTCGTTGACCAGGTTGGCCAGATCGGCCCCGGAGAAGCCGGGTGTACCACGGGCGATCACCATGGGCTCGACATCATCACCCACCGGCACCTTGCGCATGTGGACCTTGAGAATCTGCTCACGGCCGCGCATGTCGGGCAGTGGCACGACCACCTGGCGGTCGAAACGACCGGGACGCAGCAACGCCGGATCGAGTACATCGGGACGGTTGGTGGCGGCGATGACGATCACGCCCTCGTTACCTTCAAAGCCGTCCATCTCCACCAGCAACTGGTTGAGGGTCTGTTCGCGCTCGTCATGACCGCCGCCCAGACCGGCACCGCGATGCCGACCGACTGCATCAATTTCGTCGATGAAGATAATACAGGGTGCCTGCTTCTTGGCCTGCTCGAACATGTCGCGCACGCGTGAGGCGCCGACGCCGACGAACATTTCCACGAAGTCGGAACCGGAGATGGTAAAGAACGGCACCTTGGCCTCACCGGCGATGGCTTTGGCCAGCAGGGTTTTACCGGTACCGGGCGGGCCGACCATCAGCACACCGCGCGGGATCATCCCGCCCAGCTTCTGGAACTTGCCCGGATCACGCAGGAATTCGACCAGCTCCTGCACTTCATCCTTGGCTTCGTCACAACCGGCCACGTCGTTGAAACGGATATTGACCTGGTCCTCACCCAGCATGCGCGCCTTGCTCTTGCCGAACGACAGGGCACCGCGGCCACCGCCGCCACCCTGCATCTGACGCATGAAGAAGATCCACAGACCGATGATCAGCAGGAACGGGAACCAGGAGATAAATATCTGGGTCCAGATAGACTGTTCCGGCGGCTTGGCCTTGATGGTCACGTTATGCTTCATCAGGTCGCCGATCATGGCGCTGTTGTCGGTCTCGGGACTGTAGGTTTTGAACATTTCCCCGCCCTGGGTACGGCCGGTAATGTTGCGCCCCTGAATGGTGACATCTATCACCTGACCGCTTTTCACATCCTGCATGAATTGTGAATAGGGCTTTTCAGTCGCGGGAGTGGTCGTGCTCAGATTCTGGAACACCGACATGAGGATGATCGCCACGATCACCCACAACAGAATATTCTTGGTCAAGTCGTTCAATGGTCTACCTCATGGCCTGCCATCACAGGCGTTTGCTGTCGTGCAAAATACACTACTACACATTGTAGCCCCTCGCCAGCAGATAAATCTCGGGAGAGCGGGCCCGTGAAGCCTTCGGTTTTCGGACAATCAATTTCGCAAAATGTTGCCGGATTTCGCGTTTAAATTCATCCAGACCCTCGCCGGTAAACGCCTTGAGCAGCATATCCCCGCCCGGCTTGAGGACTTTTTGCGCCAGCTCCAGGCTCAATTCGGCCAGATACATAGCGCGCGGCTGATCCACTGCCTTCATACCACTCATATTGGGGGCCATATCCGACATTACAAGGTCCACCGGCCGCCCGTCGAGCACCGCCAGCAGGCGCTCATAGACTGCTTCTTCGTGAAAATCTCCCTCGATGAACTCCACCCCGGCAATCGCGTCCATGGGCAGCAGATCCAGCGCGATCACCCGTCCCTTGCTCCCCACCTGGCGGGCGGCATATTCCGACCAGCCCCCGGGCGCCGCGCCCAGATCCACCACGGTCATACCGGGTTTGAGCAGCCTGTCCCGCTCATCGATTTCGATCAGCTTGTAGATGGCACGACTACGCCAGCCCTCCTGCTGAGCTTTTTTGACATACGTATCGTCAAAATGCTCGGTGAGCCATTTTTTGCTGGTCTTGGATCGGGCCATGAAGTTTCAGTCGTCAGTTGGCAGTCGTCAGTCACAACAGAAATTGTTACACTACGGCAGTTTCCTGTCCCGGATTACCTTGTTCATGTCTTTGACTAGCAGCCAGAAAAAATTCCTGCGCCAGCGCGCCCATCATCTCAAGCCAGTGGTTATTATCGGGCAACACGGGCTCGGTGAAAACGTACTGGGCGAAATCGACAACGCGCTGGCCCATCACGAGCTGATCAAGGTGCGGGTCAACGCGGCGGATCGCGAAGAGCGCCAGCAGCTCATTAATCAAATCACCGAGCAGTGCCAGGCCGAACAGGTGCAGCTGATCGGCCATGTCGCGGTGTTCTATCGTCCGGCCGACGAACCCAAAATTCAGCTGCCGCGCTGAGTCTCCGGCTCCAGCCCGAAGATTACCAGGGCCAGTCCCGCCAGGCTATTAAACAGAAACAGGCTCGAAGAGATGCCGTGCAACAGGCCAAAACGCTGCTGCGCGGCGCTGCCCTCATCCAGCCCCTGAGCCTTGAGTTCGGCCATCATCGGCTGCAACACAAACTCACCGATCACAATCACCAGTAACATGGCCAGCAAGACCCAGCGGCGCCATTGTCGCCAGCCGTTGAGCCAGTTTTTTTGAAAATGCGCCAGTAACAACAAACCAACGCAGACCAGCCCCACATAACTCATCGCACTGAACATCCGGCCCGCCAGCATCCCGGCCAGCGCCCGGTCCTCCAGCGTGGAGAACAGCATCGGCGCCACCAGATAGCCGGTAACCCACATCCCCCCGACCCACAGGGTCAGGGCGATGCGTTCAGGAATCACGTAATTCATTGCTTTCAGGTTTCCATTAGATGAGTCACTGTAAATAACGCGGAGGACGCAAAGGCGCAGAGAGCGCAAAGGAGTTTATTAAAAAAATCGCAGGATGAATCAAGCAATAGCGGAGCTACCTTTTAAGATAGACCGTGCGGGATAGTACGGTCGACTCCACTGCCGATTGTTCCAAACTACGCTACAAGTCAGTTCCAATAAAAATTATTTTCTTTGCGTTCTTTGCGCCTTTGCGACCTTTGCGTTCCCTCCCAGCGCCCAACTAGACGTATTTAACAGACACGATTTCGTAGTCGCGGTTGCCGCCCGGCGCCTGGACGGTGACTTCGTCACTTTCCTGTTTGCCGATCAGGGCGCGGGCGATGGGGGAGGTGATGGAGATCAGGTTCTGTTTGATGTCCGCTTCCTGTTCGCCGACGATCTGATAGGTCACTTCCTTGTCGCCCTCGATGTCGTACAGTTCCACCGTGGCACCGAATACGACCTTGCCGCCGGCGTTTTTGCCCACCGCCTGCACGTCGATGATTTCGGAATTGGACAGGGCTGCCTCAATCTCCTTGATCCGGCCCTCGATGAAACTCTGCTGTTCGCGCGCGGCATGATACTCGGCGTTTTCCTTCAGATCACCGTGTTCGCGGGCCGTGGCGATCGCCTCGATCACCTTCGGGCGCTGGACGCTTTTGAGATCCTTGAGCTCGGCGCGCAGTTTGTCGGCACCGGCCGCGGTCATCGGTTGACGACTCATGCATTCATCTCCTGATGCAGATCCTGCAAACAATGTACCTTGATGTTGTTCAGATTGCGCAACGCTTCGCAGGTCGCCCGCGCGCCAGCCACGGTCGTGGTGTAACCCACCTTGTGATTCAACGCCTGGCGTCGGATTTCGTAGGAATCCGCAATCGCCTGCTGGCCTTCGGTAGTATTCACGATAAAGTTGATTTCGTCGTTTTTGATCATGTCGACGATATGGGGGCGGCCCTCATTGACCTTGTTGACCCGCTGATTGGGCACGCCGGCTTCGCTTAACGCGTCCGAGGTGCCACTGGTGGCCACCAGATTGAAACCGAGTTCGACCAGCTCCCGGGCCACCTCGACCGCCGTGCTCTTGTCCACGTCGCGGACACTGACAAAGGCGGTACCGGCGGCCGGCAGGGCCACGCCGGCACCCAGCTGGGCGCGCCCGAAGGCTTCACCAAAACTGCGCCCCACACCCATCACCTCACCGGTGGACTTCATCTCGGGCCCCAGCAGGGGATCCACACCCGGGAATTTGACAAACGGGAACACCGCCTCCTTGACCGAATAATAGGGCGGAATCCGCTCGCTCGTCATGCCCTGCTCCGCCAGGGTCGTGCCGGCCATGCAGCGCGCGGCGATCTTGGCCAGCGGCAATCCCACCGTCTTGGAGACAAACGGCACCGTGCGCGAGGCGCGCGGGTTGACCTCGATGACGAAGATCTTGTCGCCTTGCACGGCGAGCTGGGCGTTCATCAAACCAATGACCTTCAGCTCGATGGCCATGGCCTTGACCTGTTCGCGAATCCGATCCTGAACTTCCGCACTCAGACTGTAAGGCGGCAGGGAACAGGCCGAATCGCCGGAGTGAACGCCGGCCTGTTCGATGTGCTGCATGATGCCGCCGATGACCACGGTTTCGCCGTCACACACGGCATCCACATCCACCTCGATGGCATCGTCCAGGAAACGGTCCAGCAGCACTGGGGCGTCGGGATAAACCTCGACCGCCGTGCGCATGTAACGATCCAGATCCTCGGGCTTGTAGACGATCTCCATGGCCCGGCCACCGAGCACATAGGAGGGCCGCACCACCAGCGGGTAACCGATCTCCTCAGCCAGTTTCATGGCCTCGGCCTCGCTGCGCGCCGTGCGATTGGGCGGCTGTTGCAGATTGAGCTTGTCGATCATTGCCTGGAAGCGTTCCCGGTCTTCGGCCAGATCGATGGAATCGGGCGAGGTACCGATGATCGGTGCGCCGGCCTCTTCCAGATCCCGGGCCAGCTTGAGCGGGGTCTGGCCGCCGTATTGCACGATGATCCCGGTCGGCTTCTCGATTTCGATCAGCCCCAGCACGTCTTCGAGTGTCAGCGGCTCAAAATAAAGCCGGTCCGAGGTATCGTAGTCGGTGGAGACCGTCTCGGGATTGCAGTTGACCATGATGGTCTCGTAACCGTCCTCGCGCATGGCCAGTGCGGCATGCACACAACAATAATCGAACTCGATCCCCTGCCCGATACGGTTGGGCCCGCCGCCGAGCACCATGATCTTCTTGCGATCGGAGGCATCGGCCTCGCACTCTTCTTCATAGGTGGAATACATGTAAGCCGTGTTGGTCGCAAACTCGGCGGCGCAGGTGTCGACCCGTTTATAGACCGGGCGCACATCCAGCTCGTAACGATGCTGACGCAGCACCTTCTCGCTGACGCCGACCAGCCTGGCCAGACGGGTGTCGGCAAAGCCCTTGCGTTTGAGCTCGCGCATGCGTTCGGTGCTCAGTGCCTTCATGCCCCCCTCGCGGACCTGCGCTTCGAGCTGAATGAGCTCTTCGATCTGCACCAGGAACCACGGATCGATCGCTGTCATTTCGTGCACGT
>CAYOOC010000009.1:0-57580 GCA_964405505.1 uncultured Thiohalophilus sp. | reverse complement strand
GTCTCGTTGTCGTTCTACGGCATGTCGACCTTTGAGGGACCGATGATGTCGATCAAGACTGTTAACTCGCTCTCACACTATACCGACTGGACCATCGGGCATGTGCATTCCGGTGCGCTGGGTTGGGTCGGGCTGGTGACCATCGGTTCGGTTTATTTCCTGATTCCCAAGCTGTTCGGGCGTGAGCAGATGCACTCGGTGAAACTCATTGATGTGCATTTCTGGATCGCGACCATCGGTATCGTGGTGTACATCGCCTCCATGTGGATCGCCGGTGTGATGCAGGGGTTGATGTGGCGCGCCATTAACGATGATGGCACCCTGACCTACAGCTTTGTGGAAAGTCTGGAGGCCATGTATCCGTTCTATGCCGTGCGCCTGCTCGGCGGTCTGATGTATCTGGCCGGTATGTTGATCATGGCGTACAACGTGTGGAAGACCATCGCCGGCCCGAAGGCCGCGGCGGATGAACGCATTCCGCAGACGGCTTAACGGAGGAGAGCATCATGAGTCATGAAAAAGTCGAAACCCGTGCCGGCCTCCTGGCCCTGCTCATTATTATCGTGATCAGTTTCGGGGGACTGGTGGAAATCGTGCCATTGTTTTTTATCAAGGATACGACCGAGCCGGTCGATGGCCTCAAGCCTTACAGCGCCCTGGAGCTCGAAGGGCGGGATATCTATGTGCGTGAAGGGTGTTATACCTGCCATTCACAGATGATCCGTCCGTTTAGGGCCGAGACCGAACGCTATGGCCACTATTCGGTGGCCGGCGAATTTGTCTATGACCGGCCGTTCCAGTGGGGATCCAAGCGGACCGGGCCGGATCTGGCGCGGGTCGGCGGGCGCTATTCGGATGAGTGGCACCGGGTCCATCTGATCAATCCGCGCGATGTGGTGCCCGAATCCAACATGCCGGGCTTCCCCTGGCTGGCGGAGAACGAACTCGACGGCAAGCACACGGCCAGGAAACTGCAGGTGATGAACAAGCTCACCAGAGCGACCTGTAACGGTTGCCAGACGTACAGCGAGGAGGAGATCGCCAGCGCGGCCGAGGACGTCAGGGGTAAAACGGAAATGGATGCCCTGGTTGCCTATTTGCAAAGCCTGGGTACCAGCATCAAGGCACGGAGGTAACTGCCATGGATATGACTGATGTGCGTAGCTGGTACACCGTGGTTATTTTTGCGGTATTCATTGGCATATTTATCTGGGCCTGGAGCAGTAAACGCAAGCGCGATTTTCACGAGGCTGCTCATCTGCCCCTGAACGAGCCGGAATATCCCCGCGAGCAAAAGAACAAGGAGAACGGATCATGAGTAGCTTCTGGAGCTGGTTTGTGGCCGTGATTAGCCTGGGCATGATTTTCGCCTGCTACTGGCTGATCAAATGGACCACCAAACGCCGTAGTGGTGAGGCGGCCGAAGGCGATGTCACCGGCCACACCTGGGACGGCAACCTGGAGGAGTACAACAACCCGCTGCCCAACTGGTGGTTGTGGCTGTTTTACATCACCATCATTTTCGCGCTGATCTATCTGGTCCTGTATCCGGGGCTGGGTAATTTCAAGGGCGTCTTGAACTGGACCTCCACCGGCCAGTATGAGCAGGAGATGGAAGTGGCCCAGCAGGAGTATGGTCCCATCTTTGCCCGTTATGCCGAAACACAGATTCCGGCGCTGGCGCAGGATGACGAGGCGATGGCGTCCGGTCGACGGCTGTTCCTGAACTATTGTGCCACCTGTCACGGCTCTGATGCCGGCGGGGCGCGCGGGTTTCCCAGCCTCAAGGATGATGACTGGTTGTGGGGGGGGCATCCCCAGGCGATCAAGACCAGTATCCTCAACGGGCGTACCGGCGTGATGCCTGCCCAGGCCCATCTGGGTGAGGAGAAGATCGATAATGTGACCGCCTATGTGATGAGCCTCAGCGGTCGCGAAGCCGATGCGGCCAAGATCCAGGCCGGCAAACAGGTATTTAACCAGAACTGCGCTGTCTGCCACGGCCCGGATGCCAAGGGACAGATTGCGATGGGAGCGCCCAACCTGACCGACAACACCTGGTTGTATGGCGGATCGCCGGGAGTGATTCGTCAGACAATTCGCGAGGGGCGTCAGGGCCAGATGCCCGCACACGAGGAGTTTCTTGGCGAGGACAAGGTGCATTTGCTGGCGGCCTACGTCTACAGTCTGTCTGATTAATCCGCCGCTGCGGCGGCGGGCTGTTGCCCGCCGCCCAACATCATAAGGAGTTGCGTCATGCTGGAACTGCTGTTCGGAACCTGGACCGGTATCCTGTCGCTGAGCGTGCTGGTGATTTCGGTTGCCATCGTCGGCTACCTTTTTTATGTATTTTTTATTCGACCACCCAAACAATGAGCTATAGCATAGGTTCGTCCGCCGCAGGCCATGAGCCATCGGCTCGGGCCGGCGTCCGGTTGACGGGAATCAGGTTGGATAAACCAAGACAATCAAGCAGTTATCGGGGTGTCGATGAATAACCCGAAACACCAGGCTCACTCGTCCGAGCAGGCGGTTGAGCAGGAACTTTACGCCAAACACCAGAAGATCTATCCGCGCGAAGTGCACGGTATTTTTGCCACCCTGCGAATTCTCGGGGTGCTGGTCTTGCTGGGCCTGTATTACCTGTTGCCGTGGTTTTCCTGGGACGGCCATCAGGCGGTGCTGTTCGATCTGCCGGCGCGCAAGTTTTATATCTTCGGCCTGACCTTCTGGCCGCAGGACTTTTTCTATCTGGCCGCGCTGTTGATCATTGCCGGCCTGTCGCTGTTTTTCTTTACCGCTCTGGCCGGGCGGTTGTGGTGCGGCTATGCCTGTCCGCAAACCGTCTGGACCGAGGTATTCCTCTGGATCGAACGCAAGATCGAAGGCGATCGGCCCAAGCAGATGAAACTGGCCAAGTCGCCCTGGAACGCCAACAAGATCCTGCGCCGCGGCAGCAAACAGGCGGTGTGGATTCTGCTTTCCCTGTGGACCGGTTTTACCTTTGTCGGCTATTTCACGCCGATTACCGAGTTGTGGCAAAGCGCGTTGCAATTCGATCTGGGGCCGTGGGAAACCTTCTGGGTGTTTTTCTACGGTTTTGCGACCTACGGCAATGCCGGTTTCATGCGCGAGCAGGTTTGCATTTACATGTGTCCCTATGCCCGTTTTCAAAGCGCCATGTTCGACAAGGACACGCTGGTGATCTCCTATGATCCCAACCGGGGCGAGCCGCGCGGGGCACGCAAGCGCGGCACGGACAAACAGGAGAAAGGACTGGGGGATTGTATCGACTGTACCCTGTGCGTGCAGGCCTGTCCCACTGGTATCGATATTCGCGAGGGCCTGCAGTATCAATGCATCGGTTGTGCTGCCTGTATCGATGCCTGTAATGAAGTCATGGACAAGATGGATTATCCGCGCGGCCTGATTCGCTATACCACCGAAAACGCCCTGGAAGGCAAGTCAACAAAAGTGCTGCGTCCGCGCATCGTTGTGTATGGCCTGTTGTTGTTGCTGATTACGGCGGCGGTATTTTACAGCATCGCGAACCGGGTTCCGCTGGAACTGAATGTCCTGCGCGATCGCAATACTCTGTATCGGGAAACGAACCAGGGGCTGGTGGAGAATATCTATACGCTCAAGATCCTGAATATGGACGAGGCGGCGCATACCTACCGGCTGACCGTCGATGGCCCGCCGCAAATGGAGTTACACATGGCGCGCGAGACATTACACGTGGAAGGCGGGAGTGTCACCCAGCTGCCGGTACAATTACGCATCGACCCGGTTTATCTGGAGAAGGCCGGCTATGATGTCGAGTTTCATCTACAGGCCATCGATCAGCCGGAACTGTCTGTTACCCAGACCGGCCGTTTCATTGGCCCGGTCATGCGCTGATATAGAGGTCAATACGGGGAGAACCCATGCAACAGATAACCGCCAACGACATGTCATCCCCCTGGTATCGCCAGTTCTGGCCGTGGTTTTTGATCGCCCTGCCCGCGACCGCCGTTATCGCCAGTATTGCCACACTGATTATCGCGATAAACAATCCGGACGGCCTGGTGGTCGACGATTATTACAAGGAAGGGCTGGCGATTAACCGGACGCTGGCGCGGGATCGCCATGCCCGCTTTCTGGGCCTGCACGCCGAGGGCGGGGTTGGTCCAGAAGGCCAGGTGCAACTGGTCCTGCAGGGCAAACAGCCGCAGGCGGCGCAACGCCTGCGCCTGAGTTTGCTGCACCCGACCCGGGCGGATCAGGATCAGGTCATTGGTTTAGAACTATCCGGCGCCTCGCAGACGCGTTTTCGGGGCGAGTTTGAAAGCGTCCCCGACGTCGGGCACTGGCATGTGCTGCTTGAGCCTGAAGGTGGCCAATGGCGTCTGACCGGGCGGTTGGTGTGGCCCGGTGACGGGCGACTGCGGCTTGAGCCTGTCGGGGGCCGGGGTGAGCAAACACAATAACGATAATTGACGGGTTTTGTGCCGGGAGGGCGCTGGAGATGTCTCAGCAGATACCGAAAGTCCAGAAAATCGTGGCCGTGTTGTGGCCTTCGTTTTTGACCGCCGCACTGGCGACAATTCTGTTTTTTACCGCCTTCGATCCGGTGCTGTTAGGTGAGGTGGCCGGCTACGGGGCGATCAGCCGGCTGGGAGGATATACCATCGGGTTCTTTTTGTTCTGGCTGCTGACGGCCGGAACCTGCGCGTTGACCTGCTATTTTCAGCAGCCTTGTGACAGGTCGGGGCCAGCGGCCTGAGCGCCACGATCAACCGCGGGCTTGTTGATCAGGTGTTTGAAAACGCCGGGACGGCGGTTCCCGTCCGCTGCAGCGGAACCGCAGACCGTGCTGTTTTCGGGCGCCGGGGGCTGGACAGGATAGCCGGTACGGGAGCGTTTGTCCGGACGGGGTTGCTGACGGCCCGCTTGCGGGGGAGGAGTCACTTATCTCGCGGACCGGCGCGGTTACCTTGCCGGGAGCGGTTCTGTGGACCCCGGCCGCTGTGACGTGCGCTTTTTTTACCGCCTTTCTTTTTGCCGCTGACGCGCTGCGCGTTGGGATCCCGTCGGGGCGGTTTGGGCTTGATCAGCAGCTGTGGATCCAGCGTGGCGGCGGGAATCTTGTGGCCGATGTATTGCTCGATATCCGGTAGCGAGAAAACGTATTCATCGCAGGCGAAGCTGATTGCCTCGCCCTTCGCGCCGGCACGGGCGGTGCGGCCGATGCGATGCACATAGTCTTCGGCGTCCTGCGGCAGATCGAAGTTGATGACATGGCTGACCGCCGGAATGTGCAGACCCCGGGCGGCCACGTCAGTGGCCACCAGCAGGTTGAGCTCGCCGTCACTGAACTTGCGCAGCAGGTTAAGGCGCTGTTTTTGCGGCACATCGCCGGTCAGCAGCGCGGCGGCCTGGTCGTTGCCATGCAGGTAGTCGGCAATCTTTTCCCCCGCCCGTTTGGTGTTGACGAAGATCACGGCCCGCTCGACGTGCTGGTTGGCCAGGATGCCCAGCAGCAGGCTGATTTTCTCTTCCTTGGCGGGATAATAGACCCTCTCTTCCACCTGCTCGGCGGTGATCTGCTCCGGCGCGATCTCCACCGTCTCGGGATTGTTCATGTGCTCGTAGGCCAGTTCCTTGACCCGGTGCGAGAGGGTGGCGGAGAACAGCAGGTTCAGGCGCTGGTCGGCCTCGGGCAGGCGGCGCAGTAAAAAACGGATGTCCTTGATGAAGCCGAGATCGAACATGCGATCGGCCTCATCCAGAATCATCACCTGGATGGCGCGCAGATCGAATATCTGCTGTTTGAAATAATCGATGATGCGCCCGGGCGTGCCGATCAGCACGTCCACCCCGGCTTCCAGTTGCTGGCGCTGGCTCTCGTAGCCGGTGCCGCCGTAGATCAGGCCCAGGCGCATGCCGAGGTGTTTGTTGAGCAGCTCGGCGTCCTTGTGGATCTGGACCGCCAGTTCGCGGGTCGGAGCCAGGATCAGGGCGCGCGGCTGGTTGGGTCGACGCTGTTCCGCGGCCGGGTGGCGTAACAGATGCGCGAACAGGGCGATCAGAAACGCGGCGGTCTTGCCGGTGCCGGTCTGCGCCTGGCCGGAGACGTCCTTGCCGGCCAGGGCTATGGGCAGGGTCTCGGCCTGGACCGGCGTGCAGTATGAAAAGCCTGCCTCTTCAATGCCTTGCAGCAACGGCGCGGGCAGTCCCAGGCTGTCGAAACGGGTATCGGACAGGTGTGTATCACTCATGGGCGCACAGAATAGCAGATCGGATTCTATTTGGGGCTTGAAATAACGGCTATCTTGGGCTCAAATGACATCTCATACACCCCTGCACAGCGGCAGCCGATCTGGCAGGGCAGATGGCCCACACGGTATGTCCGGTGCCCGACGGCGTGTTAAGGTTCGCCATCCGGCATCACCCGAGTCAGTCATGTTCTGCGACTGCAAAACAATATAAATGGGAGAATTACGTTGAGCGACAAGATCGTTTACGTCACAGACGCCACTTTTGAAGATGAGGTTCTCAAGGCGGAAGAGCCGGTCCTGGTGGACTACTGGGCAGACTGGTGCGGTCCTTGCAAAATGATTGCCCCGATTCTGGATGAGATTGCCGATGAATACGCCGGCAAGATCAAGGTGGCCAAACTTAATATTGACGAGAACCCGGGTACCCCGCCCAAATTCGGCATTCGTGGCATTCCGACCCTGATGCTGTTCAAGAGCGGTAACGTGGAAGCGACAAAGGTGGGCGCGGTATCCAAATCGCAGCTGACAGCCTTTATCGACAGCAACCTGTAAAAGATTTGTCGTCCGGTCCGTTAGTCGGGCTGGACGAGTCCGGTTTTTGGTGATAACTTAGCGCCAAGAACGTATACAACTACCAATCGTTTTATTTGTAACCTGCCTGATACGGGCGCCCCTCTAGTAACCCTGATACACAGACGCTGAACGCGTAGCCGACCGGTGCGTGTCATGCGCCGCGTAACCAACCTGATTGTAAGACAACATCTATGAATCTTACCGAACTCAAACAAAAGCACGTTGCCGATCTGATTGTCATTGCCGAGGAAATGGGCATCGAAAACATGTCCCGTTCACGCAAGCAGGACATCATTTTTTCCATTCTCAAGGCTCACGCCAAAAGTGGCGAGGACATTTATGGCGATGGGGTCCTGGAGATACTGCAGGATGGTTTCGGTTTTCTGCGCTCGGCGGAAAGCTCCTACATGGCCGGACCGGATGACATTTATGTCTCGCCCAGCCAGATTCGCCGTTTTGCCCTGCGTACCGGCGATACCATCGCCGGCAAGATTCGCCCGCCCAAGGACAGCGAGCGCTACTTTGCCATGCTCAAGGTCAACGAGATCAACTTTGAGCCGCCGGAAAAAGCCAAGAACAAGGTGTTGTTCGAAAACCTGACGCCGCTGCACCCCAACGAGCGCATGCAGCTGGAGATCGGCAATGGCAGTTCCGAGGATATTACCGCCCGGGTTATCGATATGGTGGCGCCGATCGGCAAGGGGCAGCGCGCCCTGCTGGTTTCGCCGCCCAAGGCCGGCAAGACCATGATGTTGCACAACATTGCCCATTCCATCACGCATAATTATCCCGAGTGTCATTTGATCGTCCTGTTGATCGACGAACGGCCGGAGGAAGTGACCGAGATGTCCCGCTCGGTACGCGGCGAGGTGGTCTCCAGTACCTTCGATGAACCCGCCAGCCGCCACGTGCAGGTGGCCGAGATGGTGATCGAAAAGGCCAAGCGTCTGGTCGAGCACCGCAAGGACGTGGTGATCCTGCTCGACTCCATCACCCGTCTGGGCCGCGCCTACAACACCGTGGTGCCTTCCTCGGGCAAGGTGCTGACCGGCGGTGTGGACGCCAATGCCCTGCAGCGGCCCAAGCGTTTTTTCGGCGCGGCGCGCAACATCGAGGAAGGCGGCAGCCTGACCATCGTTGCCACGGCGCTGGTGGAGACCGGTTCGCGCATGGATGATGTGATCTACGAGGAGTTCAAGGGCACCGGTAACATGGAAATCCACCTGGATCGCAAGATCGCCGAAAAACGGATTTATCCCTCGATCAACATCAATCGTTCCGGTACCCGTCGCGAGGAACTGCTGACCGGCCCCGATGAGCTGCAGAAAATGTGGATTTTGCGCAAGGTAGTGCATGACATGGACGAGGTCTCGGCCATGCAGTTTCTGCACGACAAACTCGAGGCGACCAAGACCAACGCCGAGTTCTTCGACTCCATGAAACGATAAGCAGAAACGTTAAGTTCCCACTCTTTGGCATCCGCGCGTGGTACCCGGGTCTCGCCGGTGAACGGGGATTCCGGGGTGAAATCTAAAATCTGATCGATCCGGCTGAAACAGGCAAAAATCCTGTTTTTCCAGTACCTTGGCCACCGTTTTTCAGGCGGTTTGTGAGCCGGCGCATGTCCCCGGTTTTGACAGGGGCGCTGAAAACGACGACTATTTGGGTATCGGTATGGCGCGTTTTGTTCCATACCGGTCTGACTCCCAATAGCGATCGCGGCGAAGCAGGACCGACCCATGACCAAACCCGAGACGGCTTGCCATATCGATTTTGATGCCTGGGCCCATCTGGCCGAGACCGATCCCGAGCGTTTCGAGAGCCTGCGTAACCGGGTTCTCAATTACTGTATCGACCGCGCGCCGGCGGATCGCCGGGAGCGCCTGCGTTGCCTGCAATGGCGGGTAAACCAGGTGCGTAACACCGCCAGCAACCCCCTGTCGGCCTGCATTTCCATTTCCAACATGATGTGGGATACCTTCAGCCACCTGGGCGAGGCGTACGAGGACTTGCAGCACTCACGTCGACCCTTCCGGCGCTGCGCGCGGATCCTGCCGTTTCCCGCTTCACAGCAGCGCGACAAGGCCTGAATTGGCGCAAACACTTGCTCTTCGATGGTCGATTCCCGTATGATCGCCGGCCTCGTTGCGTATGGTGCTCCGGAGAGGCCGGGGTGGCGATACGCCCGAAAGAGACTGTGAGGTTACCCATGAAAGCTGAAATCCACCCCGCATACCAGGAAGTGTCTGTCGCCTGCAGTTGTGGCAATCACTTTACCACCCGTTCGACGGTCGGCAAGGATCTGAACATCGAAGTCTGCGCCCAGTGTCATCCGTTCTATACCGGCAAGCAGAAGCTGCTGGATACCGCCGGTCGCGTGGACAAGTTCCGCCAGAAGTACGGTATGAAAAAATAAGCTGCGCGATGGACTCCACGCGAAAGCTTCTGAAAAGGGCGCTGCTTGCAGCGCCCTTTTTGTTTGTCTGTTTCCCGCAACTGCTCGCCGCGGCCGCCTGTCGCCCCGCGCAGTTCGACGAGCAGGTCAGCGTGCGTTACGTGCATGATGGCGATACGGTTTTTTTGCGCGACGGGCGCAAGCTGCGCCTGATCGGCATCAACACCCCGGAACGGGCCCGGGATGAGCAACCTGCCGAGCCGCATGCCAATGCCGCGCGCCAACACCTGCAGGCGATGAGTGGGAACCGCTGGTCACTGGTCTATGATGCCGAGCGCCGGGATCGTTACGGCCGCCTGCTCGCGCACGCCTTCGACCGCCAGGGGCGCAATATTACCCGCCAGTTGCTGGCGGCCGGCGCCGGGCAGTTGCTGGTTTTCCCGCCCAATCTGCGCTTCGTCGAATGTTACCGCGCGGCCCAGCAACGTGCCCGGGAGAGCGGGCACGGGTTGTGGGCGTTGCCGCATTACAGGGTGCTGTCACCTGCGCAGCTGAACGGGCAACATAAAGGTGCTTACCGGGTGGTACGCGGTACGCTGACCCGGATTGGCGAAAGCCGCTCTTCGCTCTGGCTGAACCTCGGCGAGCGCTTTGCCCTGCGCATTACCCGCGGCGATCTGGATTACTTTGATCCGGCGGCAATCGACGGCTGGCAACAACAAACCCTGAGCGCGCAGGGCTGGGTCTATTATCGCAATGGCCAGTGGCGCATGCGGCTGCGCCACCCGGCTGCTCTGCTGGAGCGGCCCGACTGACTGGCGCGTGACACTGGTAAATCGCTCGGCGATGAGCCAACATCAGGATTTGCGCCCGTCCACGACGGGCTTTCCGGTAACCCGATAAACTGAATCCATTATGAGTGACGAGCAGCTTCCCTTTTCCGAACAGGCCTTGCGTTATCACGCCGAACCGCGCCCCGGTAAAACTGCCACCGCCCTGACCAAACCGGTCTCCACCCAGAAGGACTTGAGCCTGGCCTATACCCCCGGCGTGGCGGTGCCGGTGCGGGCCATCGCCGAGGACCCGCAAATGGCCTACCGCTATACCAACAAGGGCAACCTGGTGGCGGTGATCTCCGACGGCAGCGCCGTGCTCGGGCTGGGTAACGTGGGGGCGCTGGCCGGCAAGCCGGTGATGGAGGGCAAGGCAGTGCTGTTCAAGCACTTTGCCGACATCGATGTGGTGGATATCGAGGTCGAGGCCGAATCGCCCAAAGCCTTTATCGATACAGTACGGCGTATCAGCCCGAGCTTCGGCGGTATCAACCTGGAGGATATTGCCGCGCCGGCCTGTTTCGATATCGAGCAGGCGCTCAAGAAGCAACTGAATATCCCGGTATTCCATGACGATCAGCATGGCACGGCGATCATTATCGCCGCCGGTCTGCTCAATGCCCTGGAGCTGACCGGGCGGACACTCAAGCAGGCGCGGATCGTCTGCCTGGGCGCCGGTTCTGCGGGGATTGCCTCCATGCGCCTGTTGCATAAACTGGGCGCTGACAAGCGGCGTATCACGCTGGTCGATCGTAAGGGCGTGATTCATGCCGAGCGCCGTGGTCTCAACCCGCACAAGCAGGAGTTTGCCCGGCGTACCGGTCAGCGTACCCTGGCCGAAGCGATGGAAGGCGCCGATGTGTTCATCGGGGTCTCCGGGCCGGACCTGGTCTCGCCGCAGATGCTGCAGTCGATGGCCGACAATCCCATCGTGTTTGCCCTGTCCAATCCCGACCCGGAAATCTCGCCGTCCAATGCGCACGCCGCCCGCTCGGATCTAATCATGGCGACCGGCCGCAGTGATTATCCCAATCAGGTCAATAATGTGCTGGGCTTTCCGTTTATTTTTCGCGGCGCGCTGGATGTGCAGGCCTCGGCCATCAACAGCGAGATGCAGATCGCGGCGGTGCGGGCGCTGGCGCAGCTGGCCCATGAGCCGGTGCCGGAGAGTGTGCTGCAGGCCTATGGACTGGCGCAGTTGACGTTTGGCCGGGACTACATCATACCCAAGCCGTTCGACCCGCGTTTGCGGGACTTCGTCTCCCGGGCGGTGGCGCAGGCCGCGCGCGACACCGGCGTGGCGCGGGATATCCGGCCGGCGGATGGCGAGATGCCGTGACGCGTTGTCTCGCACCGGCTCAGTTTTCTATCGGGTCGGCGCTGTCGCTGTCGACCAGTTCCCGTACCCGGTTCAATGAAGCCCGCTGCATCGGCCGGCCATCCACCGGGCTCAGGGGCGGCTGAAGGGGGCCGTCCTGGATAAACACCACCAGTTCTACCCGCGTGTCCTGTGCATAGAAGCGCAGCACCGGCAGCGTGACGCTCTGTTCGGGGGAAAAGCGCACCTTGCGCTCTCCCTGTTCATAGGGGATCTGATGCTCCATCAAAAAGATATCGAGATCCTCGAGACGCGGCACGAAAACATGCAGGACCACCGGCGAGTGTTCATCGGCACTGCCATCGAGAACCCCACCCACCAGTTTGGGGCGGTAATCGGCAAAAAACTCCATCGCCTGCAGGGCCCGGGTGCGTAACTGCTGCAGGGCGGCAGGCTGGACATCGGCACGGAACAGGCGCTGATATTCGCGCAGGGCCTGATCGATTTCGGTATTACTGGGCATGTTGCGGGTATCGACGGCACCCAGGTGCAGCGCGGCCTTGCGCTTGGCGGCATAAAAATCCCGGCTGCCGGATTCGGCCAGAATCTGGGCCGCCGCCTGCGCCAGGCGCTGGCGCATTTGCAGATCCTTGCTGTGTTTGTGTCCCATGCAGAGCGTTGGTTCTAGAAGAGATCGCGGGTGATGTTGCCGCTATCCCGGGGTTCGCCATTGCTGTCACTGCCGCCGTCGGTGCGGCGTTCGGGAACCTGGTCCGCGAGGAAATATTCAAAGACAGCATCGGGATCGCCGCTGCGGGCCGGTTCACCGGTTTCGGGATCGATCAGTACCGAGACGATCCCGGGAGGTTGTTGCAGTTGAGCTTCCGGTTCCTCGCGCAGAGCCTCTCGCATGTATTTGATCCACATCGGCAGGGCGGCACGGGCCCCGGTTTCACGGTTACCGAGCGGTTTGGGAGTATCGAACCCGACCCAGGAGATGGTAACGACATTGCGATTGAAGCCGGAGAACCAGGCATCGCGCTGGTCGTTGGTGGTGCCCGTCTTGCCGGCCAGATCCTTGCGCCCCAGGACATGCGCTCCGCGACCGGTACCGTAGCGCACCACATCGCGCATCATGGTGTTCATCAAAAAGGCGGTCTGGGGGGTGAGAATACGCGGTGCAATACCCGGTTGCCGGGGCCCCTGCATGGTTTGTGTCCACTCTTCGGGAGTGACATCTTCACGGGTGAAGCTGGGAACCCAGTTTGATTCTGCCAGGCCGGAGTCAGTGTTGACTGTCGCGACCTTTTCGCTCTGGCCGTTGTCCCTGTCTTTCTCCGCTTCCGCGTCGGCGGTCTCCAGGCACTCGGGACACACCACCGGGCGGCGGTTGAGCAGGACCACTTTCTGGTCGGCGTCGCGCACGTAATCGATCAGGTTGGGCTCAATCAGATAGCCGCCGTTGGCAAACACGGTATAGCCCCGGGCCAGTTCCATCGGGGTCAGCACGCCGCTGCCCAGGGCCAGCGACAGATCGCGCGGCAACCGACTGCTGTCGAAGCCAAAGCGTTCCAGATAACGCAGTGCATAGCCGATGCCGATCTCACGCAACAGCCGGATGGAAACCAGGTTACGGGATTTGAACAGGGCGACCCGCAGGCGGGTGGGTCCATAGAAACGCCCGCTGTAATTCTCCGGCCGCCAGGTATCCTCCAGTCCGGGGGCATCGAAGACCACCGGCGCATCATTGATGATGCTGGCGGCGGTGAAACCCTTGTCGATGGCGGCGGAATAGATAAAGGGCTTGAAACTGGAGCCGGGCTGGCGTTCGGCCTGAACAACCCGGTTGAACTTGCTGGTGTAAAAATCGAACCCACCGCTCAGGGCCTCGATAGAGCCGCTATCGGGGTTGAGCGAGACCAGGGCGCCGCCGACCTGGGGGGGCTGGGCCAGCCAGCTGCAACCTTTGGTGGCCGGCACGACATAGATGATATCGCCGCGCTGTAACACGTCGCCGGCTGACTCCAGTTCCGGACCGCGATTGTTCTCGTCAATATATTTGCGCGCCCAGCTGAGTTGCTCCCAGGGCAGATAGGCGATCCGGTTATCGCGGGTGATGGCATACACCGCCCGCTCCTCGACTTCCAGAACCACCGCCGGCGTCAGATTACCCGGTGCCGGTACGTCCGCAAGTCGGCCTGGCCAGTCTGTTTCGGCATCGGGAATAGCAAGCAGTGCCCGGCTGTCGGCCTTGTTGTCCGGCAGTTCACCCGGCTGCAGCGCCGGATCGGCGGCAATATTACCCAGCAAATTGAGCTGCTGCACCGGACCGCGATAACCGTGGCGGCGGTCATACTCGAGCAGGGCCTCGCGCAGGGCGGCATTGGCGGCCTGCTGTTTTTGTCGATCAACGGTGGTATAGACCTCGTAACCGGCGGTGTAGGCATCATCGCCGTAGCGGGCGACCATCTCGTTGCGCACCATCTCGGCAATATAGGGGGCTTCGAGAGCGGTGTCCTGGCCGTGCACCTCGGCATGCACCGGCACCGCCAGGGCAAGCTGGTAGGCTTCCTCGCTGATGAATTCGAGGGCACGCATACGCCCCAGGACATAATTGCGGCGCTGGATGGCCCGCGCGGGGTTGGCGATCGGGTTATAGCTGGAAGGCGCCTTGGGCAGCCCGGCAATCATCGCTACCTCGTCGAGGGTCAGCTGCACCGGTTCCTTGCCATAATAGACCTGGGCCGCGGCTGCCGCGCCATAGGCGCGCTTGCCCAGGTAAATTTTGTTCAAGTAGAGGGAGAGAATCTCCTCCTTGGAAAGCTCACCCTCGATTTTCAGGGCCAGGAAGATTTCGTTGAGCTTACGCAGATAGGTTTTTTCCCGGCTCAAAAAGAAGTTGCGCGCCACCTGCATGGTGATGGTGCTGCCGCCCTGGCCCTTTTCTCCGGTCAGGATCAAATTGATGGCCGCACGGATGATGCCCTGGTAGTCGACGCCGGGATGTTCGAAAAACCGATCATCCTCGGCAGCCAGGATCGCCTGGATGAGAGTTTCTGGGATTTCTTCGTATTTTAGCGGAGATCGCTTCATTTCGCCGAATTCCGCGATCAATCCGCCCTGCTTGTCGTAGACTCGCAGGGGCACCTGGAGCTGCACGTCCTTGAGTGTGTCAATCTCCGGCAGTTTGGGCGTGATGTAGGCGTAGGCGCCAAGCAGACCAATGACGCCAATCAGGGACAGAGTCAGGATGGAGGCCAGGGAAAATGTGACCAGTTTCTTAAATAGAGGCTTCATATGTCTAATTTTAATAAAGAATCGGATTGTGCCATCCGATACAGCGCAAGCGTCCAGTATAAATCTTCTGTTCTGTGAACACTATTCCCATTTGTTTTTATATATTTGATGTCCTATAGTTGACTCATAAACCTAAAGTAGTTATACATATATCTACCATAACTTACTACGAATAAAGAAAAATATGGGTCTCAGCGATCTCATCAAGCCGAAAAAACCCCCGGTGATCGGGCTCGACATCAGTTCCACGGCGATCAAACTGCTGGAACTGGGCAAGGCCGGAGATCGTCTGCGGGTCGAAAGTTACGCGGTTGAGCCGCTCCCCCCCAACTCTGTCATCGAGAAAAACATCTCCGACGTCGAGGCGGTGGGCGAGGCGATCAAGCGGGCGGTCAAACGCTCGGGCACCCGCAACAAGCAGGCCGCCGCGGCCGTGGCCGGTTCGGCGGTGATTACCAAGATTATTGCCATGCCCGCCTCGCTCAACGAGGACGACATGGAGCAGCAAATCCAGCTCGAGGCCGATCAATATATCCCCTATCCGCTGGAAGAGGTGAATCTCGATTTCGAGGTGCTGGGCGCCTCGGATAACGATCCGGAGCGGGTTGATGTTCTGCTGGCCGCCTCGCGCAGTGAGAACGTGGATGTCAGGGTTGCCGCCATGGAACTGGCCGGGCTCAAGGCCAAGATTGTCGATGTCGAGGCCTACGCGATGGAAAATGCCTTCCAGTTGCTGGCCCCCCAGTTACCGGAACAGGGTATGGATCAGACCGTGGCGGTGGTCGACGTCGGGGCGACCATGACCACGCTGAATGTCATGCACGATCTGAAAAACATCTATACCCGCGAGCAGGTGTTCGGGGGTAAACAGCTGACCGAGGAAATCCAGCGCCGTTATGGCCTCTCCTATGAAGAAGCCGGCATGGCCAAGCGTCAGGGTGGCCTGCCGGATAACTATGTACCCGAAGTTCTGGAGCCGTTCAAGGATGCCATGGTGCAGCAGGTCAGCCGTTCCCTGCAGTTTTTCTTCTCCTCCAGTGCCTATAACAGCGTCGACCATATTGTCCTGGCCGGCGGCAGTGCCATGATTGCCGGTATGGATGAGTTGATTGCCGAAAAACTGGGCGTACACACCTCGGTGGCCAATCCCTTTACCAATATGACCCTGGCTTCAAAGGTCAAGGCACAGAGTCTGAGTAATGATGCCCCGGCATTGATGATTGCCTGCGGGTTGGCCATGAGGAGTTTTGACTGATGGCGCATATCAACCTCTTACCCTGGCGCGAAGAACAACGGCGCGAACAGCAACGGCAGTTTCTGACGGTTCTCGGGTTGTCGGCCGTTTTGATGGGATTGATTCTTCTGGCTGTTCATATACGTATTGCCGGTATGATCGAGCATCAGCAATCCCGTAACAGCTTCCTGCAGACTGAGATTAACCAGGTAGAAAAACAAATCAAGGAAATTAACAAGCTGGAAGAAGACAAGAAACGCCTGCTTGCCCGGATGGAGGTTATCCAGGAATTGCAGCGAAATCGTCCGGAGGTGGTTCACCTGTTTGACGAAATCGCACGTATTATTCCGGATGGTATTCATTTGGGTAGCATGAAACAGTCTGGTGATCAGTTAGTTCTTAACGGCGTGGCCCAGTCCAATGCCCGGGTTTCTGCCTTTATGCGCAATATCGAGGGGTCCGACTGGTTGGCGGATCCCCGCCTGGAAGTAATTGAGAAAAAAGGCAAAGAAAATCAGCGAGACACTACCCGATCGTTTGTTCTGCATCTGTCGCAGGTCAGAAAAGACACCGGCAATGAGACTCAGAAAAAATGAAAGATATAGATATAAGTGAGCTTGATCTCAGTACCATCGGTTCCTGGCCCGCTGCGGTCAAGGGAGCCGTGGTTGCGCTACTGTGTCTTATCGTGCTTGGCGCCGGCTATTTTCTGCATATTCAGAACAAGTTCGATGAGTTGGAGAGGGTTCGGGCCCAGGAAAATTCACTGAAGAGCGAATTTGAGAAGAAGCAGGCCAAGGCCGCCAACCTGGATGCTTACAAGCGACAGATGAAGGAGATGGAAGAGTCCTTCGGAACTATGTTGCGGCAGCTACCTAGCAAAACGGAAGTGGATGATTTGTTGATCGATATATCCCAGACCGGGCTGAGCAGCGGCATCGAGTTCGATCTCTTCAAGCCGCAATCGGAGAAGCAGATCGAGTTTTACGCTGAGTTACCGATTCAGATCAGCATGCTGGGGGAATACCATCAGTTTGGTCAGTTCGTCAGTGGTGTTGCCGCCCTGCCACGCATTGTCACGCTGCATGATATCAATCTTTCCAGTACCGAGGATGGCAAGCTTAAGATGGATGTGATGGCCAAGACCTATCGTTATCTTGATGAAGATGAACTGGCTGCAGCGCGTTCCAAGAACAGGAATCAGAAGAGATAGAATTGATCGCCGGATACGAAAAATGCTGAAAAATAAAATGACAAAGTTCGGTCTGTTAGGCGTAATGGCATTGATTGTCACGGCATGCGGTGGTCCGGAGCATGCCGATTTGCAGGAATATGTGCAGCAGGTCAAGGACAAAAAACAGGGTCGAATTGAACCTTTACCAGAAGTAAAACCCTACGAAACCTTTACCTATATTCCTAAAGATTTACGCGATCCGTTTGTTCCGTTTGTTCAGGAAACCGTACAGGAAAGCCCGGTGAGCCCGGGTTTGCGACCGGACACCAATCGTAAACGTGAAGCACTGGAGCAATTTTCACTGGACTCGCTGGTGTTTGTCGGACATTTGGAAAAAGATGGTGTGGTATGGGGACTGATTTCCGCACCGGATTCGTCCGTCTACAAGGTCAGAGAAGGTAATTACATCGGCCAGAATTATGGCGAAATACAGGAAGTTTCCGAGACACAAATCCTGATTCAGGAAATTGTATCTGACGGAAGTGGTGGATGGATTGAAAGAGAGGTATCCCTGTCGCTGGAAAGCGAGTAAATCGGGCTCTGTATAATTTTTGGAGTAGAACCATGATCAAGCAAAATGGTTACGCAAGCGGAATCATCAAGCACACCGGCCTGTTCACGGCGGTGTTACTGATGTTTCTTGCCTCGGCACCGGCACAGGCGCAGAACAGTCTGACTGATATCAGTTATTCGACTCTGCCCGGTGACAAGGTTCAGATCAAACTGCAGCTGGACAAGGCGCTGGATGTGGAACCGGCCAGTTTCACCATTGATAATCCGGCGCGCATCGCGTTCGATCTGCCGGATACCAAACTGAACCTGAGTGAGCGTAAAACAGATATCGGCATTGGCGTGGCGCGCAGTGTAAGCACGGCGGAAGCCGGGGGACGAACCCGGGTGGTGCTGAACCTGTCCAATCTGGTGAGTTACAACACTGTTGTGGACGGTAATGATGTAATCATTACTCTGAATGAGTCCGATGAAACACAGTTCTCCCGGGCTGGCGATTCACCGCGTACTGCTGCTCAGGAACGCGGCGCCTCTGTGAATGTGCTGGACCTGGATTTTCGGCGCGGCGCCTCGGGCGAAGGCCGGGTGGAGATGACCCTGGCCGATCCGAATACTGCCGTGGATATGAAACGACGCGGCAACCAGGTGGTTGTGACCTTAAAGAACAGTGCCCTGGATGAAGAACTGGAGCGGCGGGTCGATGTACTGGATTTCGCCACCCCAGTCAGTACCGTGGATGCGTTCAATCAGGGCAATGATGCCCGTGTCATTATCAATACCAAGGATGAGTTTGAGCATATTGCCTATCAAGCTGATCAGAAGCTGACGATCGATATCAAACCGGTTGTCAAAGAGGAAGAAGAGGATCGGCAGCGTCGGCGTAAGGAATATACTGGCGAGAAACTGTCGCTTAATTTCCAGAACATCGAAGTGAGGGCGGTGTTACAGCTGATCGCAGATTTTACCGGTATTAACATGGTGACCAGCGACACAGTCTCGGGCAATGTAACGTTGCGGCTGAAAAATGTGCCCTGGGATCAGGCGCTGGATTTGATTTTGAAGACCAAAGGGCTGGACAAGCGAGAGAACGGCAATGTGATGCTGATCGCACCGGCCGAGGAAATCGCGGCACGGGAGAAAATGGAGCTGGAAGCCAACAAACAGGTTGAAGCTCTGGCACCATTGATCAACGAAACGATTCAGGTTAATTACGCCAAGGCCTCTGTACTTGCTGATATGTTAAAAGACAAAGGCAGTGAATTTATATCGGAGCGCGGCAATGTAACAGTAGATGAACGTACGAATAAACTGTTGGTGCAGGAAACTGCTAATCGGATTGACTCAATAATTGCTTTAGTGCAGGAGTTGGATATTCCAATTAAGCAGGTTTTGATCGAGTCACGTGTCGTACTGGCCGGAAGTCGGTTTAGTAAGGATCTGGGTGTGCGTTTTGGTGTGTCACGTAATTATACTGGCACAGATGGTAGAGATCGTGCTGTGTCCGGTAGTCTTGGTGCTGTCGATCAATTGATAAATAATAATACCCTGACCTCACCGGGTCGCTGGAACGTCAATTTGCCTGCCAATGATGCAGTCGGTACTATCGGGATGGCTTTGGCAAGATTGCCATTCGGTACTCTGGTGGAACTAGAGTTGTCCGCAGCCGAAGCTGAAGGGCAAACGGAAATCGTTTCCAGTCCACGTGTTATTACATCGAATCAGAGCGAGGCAGTTATTGAGTCGGGTCAGGAAATTCCCTATCAGGAAGCCAGCTCCAGTGGTGCAACAACAGTCTCGTTTAAGAAAGCAGTATTAAGTCTGACTGTTACACCACAAATTACTCCGGATGATCGTATCATCATGGATCTGGAAGTTAATAGCGATAGTCCGGATTTTGGTAATCTGGTACTGGGTGTACCACCGATCAATACCCAGAATGTTAAAACCCAGGTACTGGTTGATAATGGAGAGACCATTGTACTGGGTGGTGTGTATGAACAGAATAAAAGTAACACTATTAATCGAGTGCCTTTCTTTGGTGATTTGCCTGTAGTCGGCGCGCTGTTTCGTAGCCGCTCAGAAGTGGATGAGAAGGAAGAGTTGTTGATCTTCGTGACGCCGAAGATCGTCAAGGAAGATATGCAGATCTAGTAAAACCCGCCGGTGCTGCGAAACTCGTGGCGGCACTGGCGGTTTTACCTGTTTCGTACCCGTTATGCCTGCAATCAATAATATCTTCCTCATTGGTCTGATGGGGGCGGGCAAGACCACGATTGGGCGCCAGCTGGCCCAGGCCCTCGGCAAGGAATTCATCGACAGCGATCACGAAATCGAGAGCCGCACCGGGGTGAATATTCCCCTGATTTTTGAGCTCGAAGGTGAACGGGGGTTTCGCGAGCGCGAGGCGGCGGTCATCGACGAGCTGACCGCACGGGATAATGTGGTGCTGGCCACCGGCGGTGGCGCCGTGCTTTACGAGGAGAATCGGCAGCATCTGAAAGAACGCGGTACGGTGATCTATCTGCAGGCCAGCGTCGAACAGTTGCTGGAGCGAACCCGCAAGGACAGGAACCGGCCGCTGTTACAGACCGCGGACCCCGAAGCCCGGCTGCAGGCCCTGTTAACGGAGCGCGAGCCACTGTATCTTGAGCTGGCGGATTTGGTGGTGCGCACGGGCCAGGGTAGCGTGCGCGGCGTGGTCGAATCGATTCTGCAAAAACTGGGCTGAATCGTTGCCCCTCGCCCGCTGTGCCGACTATCCTGTATAATCCGATAGTTACCGGCACAACGACAGGCAAAATGATTACTCTCAACGTCGATCTGGGCGAACGCAGTTACCCGATTTTCATCGGTCGTCAGTTGCTGGGCGATGCCGGGCTGATTCGGCCCTGTATCAACGGCACCCAGGTGATGATCGTCACCAACGAAACCATTGCGCCCCTGTATCTCGACAGGGCCGCGCAGGCCTTTGCCGAGTACGAACCTCGCCATGTGATTCTGCCCGACGGCGAGCAGTACAAGAACCTGGACATTCTCAACCGGATTTTCGATGAGCTGCTGGTGCAGCATTTTGATCGCCATTGCACGCTGGTGGCGCTGGGGGGCGGGGTGATCGGGGATATGACCGGGTTTGCCGCCGCCTGTTATCAGCGCGGGGTGGATTTTATCCAGATCCCTACCACCCTGCTGGCCCAGGTCGATTCCTCCGTGGGCGGTAAGACCGGGGTTAACCACCCCCAGGGCAAGAACATGATCGGCGCTTTTCATCAGCCGCGTTGTGTGGTGATAGACACCGATACCCTGCAGACGCTGGATGATCGCCAGCTCAGTGCCGGTCTGGCGGAGGTGATCAAGTATGGCCTGATTCGGGATATCGAGTTTGTCGGCTGGCTGGAGGCGAACATGGATAAACTGCTGGCCCGCGATCCCGACGCGACGGCCTGTGCCATAGAAACCTCCTGTCGTTGCAAGGCCGACGTGGTGGCCGCCGATGAAAAAGAAAGCGGCGTCCGGGCCCTGCTGAACCTCGGTCATACCTTCGGCCATGCCATCGAAACCGGGGCCGGTTATGGTCACTGGTTGCATGGTGAAGCTATCGGCATGGGGATGCTGATGGCCGCGGATCTTTCCATGCGTCAGGGCTGGTTGTCCGAAGAGGATGTGCGGCGGGTGGAGAACCTGATCGACAAGGCCGAACTGCCAACCCGCGCGCCACACAATATGACCTATGAGCGCTTCATGGAACTGATGGCCGTGGATAAAAAAGTCCGCGCCGGTCGGATCAATCTGGTATTACTCAAAGCGCTGGGCAATGCGGTAGTGACCGCGGATTTCGCTCCCGAACTGTTGCGCGAAACCATCGAGGCGCATCGCGCAACAGAATAAGCTGACGGAAAATTATATGCTAACTCTCGCCCCCTATGCCGCTACCGAAGAGAACAGCCTGGGGCGACGTATCCCCGAAGAAGCACCCAGTTACCGCAGCGAATTCCAGCGGGATCGGGATCGTATCGTGCATTCGGCGGCTTTCCGGCGCCTGGAGTACAAGACCCAGGTGTTCGTCAATCATGAAGGCGATATGTTTCGTACCCGCCTGACCCATTCCATTGAAGTTGCCCAGCTGAGCCGTTCTATTGCCCGGATTCTGAATATTAACGAGGATCTGAGCGAGACCATCGCCCTGGCCCATGATCTGGGTCACACGCCCTTCGGCCATGCCGGCCAGGATGCGTTAAACGCCTGTATGAAAGAGTATGGCGGCTTCGAGCATAATCTGCAGTCGCTGCGCACCGTGGACAAGCTGGAACAGCGTTATGCCGATTTTGAAGGTCTGAACCTGACCTTCGAGGCCCGCGAGGGAATACTCAAACATTGCTCTGTCAAACATGCCCGGGAACTGGGCGACGTTGGCCAGCGGTTTATTAACAAGACACAGCCGTCACTGGAAGCCCAGGCGGTCAATCTGGCCGATGAGATCGCCTATAACAATCACGATGTGGATGACGGTTTGCGTTCGGGACTGATCACCCTCGAACAGCTGGAAGAGATCGAGCTGTTCAACGATCAATACCGGGAAGTCAGGGCGCATTATAAAGATCTGACCGATCGGCGGCTGATTCACGAGATCATTCGGCGCATGATCAATCGCCAGGTTGTCGATCTGGTTGAAACCAGTCAGGCCGCTATCGAAGCGCTGGGGCCGGAAGATGTCCATGCGGTGCGTCGACACCAGCAGGGGTTGATCGGTTTCAGCGAACCAATGCGGGAGGCCAATCTCGCGCTCAAGCAGTTTTTACGCAGCCGGCTCTATTCCCATTATCGCGTGCATCGCATGACGGCCAAGGCCCAGCGCATTATTCAATCGCTGTTCAGTGCATTTTTTAATGATCCCAAGCTGTTGCAGCCCAAGCATCAGCAGAAGGTCTACACGATGGAACAAAAAGAGGGCACCAATGGGCGGGCGCGGGCCGTGGCTGATTATATCGCCGGCATGACCGATCGTTATGCCATTGCCGAGTATGCCCGCATTTTCGATCCGGCAGAGCTGACCTGAGCCAAATCCGGATCCAGAACCGAACGACCTGACAGTCCTATGCGTATCTATATGCAAATTCCGGCCATGGAAGACAAACCGCCCCGCTTTTATCAGCTGATGCTGCAAAAGGATCTGGTGGATGGCTGGAACCTGATCCGCAACTGGGGCGAGACCGGCAGCCGTGGACGGGTCAAGCAGGATCATTACACGGATCTGGAACAGGCCCAGACGGCGCTGCTCAGGGTCCGTGACATGCAGATCGAACGCGGGTATAAAGTCATGTTTATGCAAGGACAGGAACTACCACATGAGTAGTTACGACGCCGCCCCGCTGGCCCGCCTGGAGCCCGATTATCTGGCGCGCTACGGTCTGCAGACCGCGCCGTTTTCCTCGACCCACGACGATCGGTTTCTCTACCTCGACGGCGAACGTCAGCAGCTGCTGAACATGCTGCAACACCTGACCCGCTACAGCGAACTGATCCTGCTGGTGGTGGGCGAGCGGGGCAGTGGCAAGACCAGTATCAAACAACGCTTTATCAAGCAGGCCGATGACAGCTATTTGATCAGCGAAGTCGATGCGCATCCGATGATGGATGCCGACGAGCTGTTGTCGAGCATCGCCCAGGGTTTTGGCCTGATCGATATGCCAGCCACTCCCGCGCAACTACAAAACGATCTCTATCGTTATCTGGCCGGGCTGCAGCAGCAGGATCGGGTGCCGGTGCTGCTGGTGGACGATGCCCACGAACTGCCCCAGGATGCGCTGGAAGCCCTGTTTTATCTGTCCGATGCCGAGGCGGGCGAGGGCAATCTGTTACGCAGTGTCCTGTTTTGCGAACCGGCTATCGAGGTGATGCTGGAGTCGGCGGCGATCCAGCCGCTCAAGGAGCGGGTCACGCATCGCATGCATATCCCGCCCTTCGACGAGGAACAGACGGCGGAGTACCTTCGCCATCGCCTGGCCGTTGCCGGCCTTGAAGATACCAGCCCCTTTTCCCCCAAAGAAGTGCGGCGGATCTACAAGTCGTCGGGTGGCCTCCCCGAACGGATCAACGACGCGGCGCATCAGGTGCTGGCCGGCGGCAAAATCACGACGGCGATCGATGAGGATGAGGCGCCAGATGCCCTCGAGGACGAAGCACGCCGGGGGCTGAATCCACGTTATATCGCCCTGGGCGGGGCGCTGGTGATCCTGATCGGGGCGGTGCTCTGGTGGCAGGAGGAGATCAACCGCCTGTTTGAAGCGCCGGCCACCACCACCTCCTCCCCGCCACAGAGTGAACAGACTACCCCAACGCCGAGTGAACCGCCGGTGCCGGAGAAAATTGTCGAATTTGGCGGCGATGGCAGCCGCCTGACAGAACCTGAGGCCACGCCCACGCCGCCGGTGGAGGCGGAGGAACCGCTCGTATCGCCGGTGCCGGAACCGGACACTGACCAGCCACAAGCCCCCGCTTCCGCCGGGTCGATGGAAGCGGAAACCCGCTCCGCAGATGTCTCCGACCCGGCGGCGAGTGACCCCGCCTCGTCCGAGGCGGTGCCAAGCGAGCCGACATCCCCGCCATTGCGTCTCGCGTCGCTGGCGCCGAATCCGGTGCCGGCCAGCGATCGTCAGCAGACCCTGACCCTGCGCGGTGAAGGCTTCGATGACACCACCCGCATCACGGTTGAGTGGGCTAATCAGCGCAAGACCCTGCAAACCTCGCGCGTGACCCGGGTCGATGACAGCCGGCTCGATTTTCGCATCACCGTCGGCAACACACCGGAAACCTGGCTGGTGGTTGCGCGTAATCCCGACAGTGGTGCCAGCGACCGCCTGCGATTCGAGGTTCAGGCGCCACAGCAGGAAGAAAAGACCCAACAGGGTAAAGAGCCTAAAGAGTCTGACGAGAAAACCGCCGAACAGCGCACCGGCTCGTCGTCAACGAAAGTAATCTCCGACTGGTTACAACGCCAGCCGGCCGATCACTACACCCTGCAATTACTGGCGGCCCAGCAGCGCGACAATCTGCAGGCCTTCATCGAGCGCCACAACCTGGGCGAGAACAGCGCCATATTCGAAAGCCGGCGCAACGGCCGGCCCTGGTATGCCGTGGCCTATGGCAGCTTCGCGGATCGTGACGCGGCCCGGCAGGCGGTCGGCGATTTGCCTGAGGGCATCGAACCCTGGATTCGACGCATCGGTGACATTCAGTCGCAGGGGGACAGCGCGGCGCAGAAGAGCGCCACGGCAACCTCGATCACCGACAA
Organism: uncultured Thiohalophilus sp.; assembly: GCA_964405505.1. GTDB lineage: Bacteria > Pseudomonadota > Gammaproteobacteria > UBA6429 > Thiohalophilaceae > Thiohalophilus. The sequence goes on along the minus strand of CAYOOC010000009.1, from coordinate 32,638 downwards.
ACCGGTACCGCGTTCGGACGCCCTGCGCGATCATGCCGCCTGGTTATGGGATCAGGACCCGGGCCATTACACCCTGCAGCTGATTGCCGGACGCAATGCCGATGCGGTGCGCGCCTTCATCGATCGCCACGATCTGCGTGGCCAGGCGGTGTTTTATCAGACCCGTCGCGAGGGGGAACCGTGGTATGTGGTGGTACTGGGCAACCATGCGGATCGTCAGGCGGCCCTGGCCGCCAGGGAGCAGTTACCGGCTGCCCTGCGCGAGCAATCGCCGTGGCCACGCCCGTTCAGCGATATCCATGCGGATCTCTATCGCAACTGAGTCATCCCCGGGTTTGCGATACCCCTGTGGTTTCTCCTGCCATTACAGCGACTAAATTGTTGTTAAAACAGTCTCTTACGGAGCATTGCAGGGGGCTGTAGCCTGGCTGTATACTTCTGGGCCATTTTGCCCGCGATCTGCGGGTAAAACCTCGAGTAACGGCAAGTATTCAGCGGTGGCGGTTCCAGTGACAGCAAGCAAACAGACACAACGCCCGACCGGGCTCTATCAACCGAACTTTGAACGGGACAATTGCGGTTTCGGGCTGATTGCCCATATGGATGGCAAGGCCAGCCATTGGATCCTCGAAACGGCCATCGGCGCCCTGGCACGTCTGACCCATCGCGGCGCAATTGCCGCCGATGGCAAGTCAGGTGACGGTTGCGGGTTGTTGTTAAAACAGCCGACCAGCTTTTTCCAGGCACTTGCCGGCGAACAGGGGTATCAGCTGAACGATCGCTTTGCCGTGGGCATGGTGTTTCTGAACACCGATGACCGGCTGGCCACAGCGGCCCGCGATACCCTGACCGGCGAGTTGCAAAAAGAAGGGCTCGAGGTCCTGGGCTGGCGTGCGGTGCCGGTCAATCCCGAAGCCTGCGGCGAGGAAGCGCTGCGTACCCTGCCGACGATCGAACAGATCTTCATCAATGCCCCCGACTCGATGGAAGAGATCGAGTTCGAGCGACACTTATATATAGCCCGGCGGCGTACCGAAAAGGGCATCGATGCGCAGGACGAGACGTTTTATATCCCCAGCCTCTCTTCGCGAGTCGTCTCCTACAAGGGACTGGTGATGCCCGCCTACCTGCCGGTGTTCTACGAAGATCTCAACGACGCGCGCATGGAATCGGCGCTGGCGGTATTCCATCAACGTTTTTCCACCAATACCTGGCCCGAGTGGCGTCTGGCCCAGCCGTTCCGTTATCTGGCGCACAACGGCGAGATCAATACCGTGCAGGGTAACCGCAACTGGTCAGTGGCGCGCGGCCACAAGTTCAACAGCCCGCACATCCCGATGGAAGATGTACGTCCGCTGGTCTCCCTGTCCGGTTCCGACTCCAACAGCCTGGACAACATGCTCGAAGCGCTGCTGGCCGGCGGCATGGATATCTTCCGCGCCATGCGCCTGCTGATTCCGCCGGCCTGGCAGAACGTGGAAACCATGGACGCTGATCTGCGTGCCTTTTATGAATATAACTCCATGCACATGGAGCCGTGGGACGGCCCGGCCGGCATCGTGCTGACCGACGGCCGCCACGCCGCCTGCAGCATGGATCGCAACGGCCTGCGTCCGGCCCGCTGGGTCATCACCACGGACCGGCATATCACGCTGGCCTCCGAGATCGGCGTCTACGATTATGCCCCGGAAGAGGTGGTGGCCAAGGGGCGGCTCAAGCCGGGACAGATGCTGGCGGTGGACACCGACAGCGGCAAATTGCTGTTACCCGAAGATGTCGATCAGCGCCTCAAGAGCCGCCAGCCTTACAAGCAGTGGATGCGTGAACATGCCCGTCGTCTCAAGTCCCAGCTGCAGGAAGAGAACAACGCCTGCCCGGTGGACGAGTCCATGACGGATGTCTACCAGAAGATGTTCCAGGTCACCTTCGAGGAGCGGGACCAGATTATCCGCGTGCTGGGCGAGGCCGGCCAGGAAGCGGTCGGTTCCATGGGTGATGACACGCCCTTCCCGGTGCTTTCGCGTATGGTGCGTTCACCCTATGACAACTTCCGCCAGCAGTTTGCCCAGGTGACCAACCCGGCCATCGATCCGATTCGCGAGCAGATTGTCATGTCGCTGGAGACCTGCTTCGGTCCCGAACGCAACATGTTCGAGGAGACCCCGCAACATGCCGAGCGACTGCTGGTCGACTCGCCGGTGCTCTCGCACAGCAAGTTCACCCAGTTGCTGGAGATGGGACAAAGCGAAAAGAATTACGCCAATCAGCTCATCGCACTGAATTATCCCGAGGAGACGGATCTCGAGACAGCCATTCGCGACATCTGCGAGCAGGCCGTGAAGGCCGTCAGGCAGGGCAAGGTCGTGCTGGTGTTGAGCGATCGCGAGATCAGTCGCGAGACCCGGCCGGTGCATGCGCTGCTCGCCACGGGTGCGGTCCATCATCGTCTGGTCCAGGAAGGCCTGCGCTGCGACGCCAACATCGTGGTGGAAACCGGCACGGCCCGCGATCCGCATCATTTTGCGGTGCTGATCGGTTATGGCGCCACCGCCGTCTATCCCTATCTGGCCTATGCCACCCTGCGCGATATGCAGCGCAGTGGCGAGATCACCGATCCCAGTGCGGCCAACCTGGATGCCAATTACCGCAAGGGCATCAACAAGGGGCTGTACAAGATCACCTCCAAGATGGGGATCTCCACCATCGCCAGTTATCGCGGTGCCCAGTTGTTCGAGTCGGTGGGCCTGCATCAGGCCGTGGTGGATCTTTGCTTTAACGGCACCACCAACCGGATTCAGGGGATCGGCTTTGCCGATCTGCAGGACGATCAGCGCCTGCTGTGCAAGCTGGCCTGGAACAAGCGCAAGCCGATCCAGCAGGGCGGCCTGCTCAAGTTTATCCACGGTGGCGAGGATCATGCCTACAACCCGGATGTGATCGGCACCCTGCAGGAAGCGGTCAAAAGCGGCGACTTCGATAAATGGAAGGAATACACCGCGCTGGTCAATCAACGCCAGGCGCTGACCCTGCGCGATCTGCTGCAGCTGCGCGAGAGTGAGCAACGTGTTTCACTGGATGAAGTGGAACCGATGGAAGAGATCGCCACCCGCTTCGATTCGGCCGCCATGTCGCTGGGGGCGTTGTCGCCCGAGGCGCACGAAACCCTGGCCGAGGCGATGAACCGCCTCGGTGCCCGCTCCAATTCCGGTGAAGGCGGTGAGGATCCCAAACGTTACGGCACCAACAAGCGCTCCAAGATCAAACAGGTCGCTTCCGGCCGTTTCGGTGTGACGCCCGCCTATCTGCGTTCGGCGGAAGTCATGCAGATCAAGGTGGCCCAGGGTGCCAAGCCCGGCGAAGGCGGGCAACTGCCCGGTCACAAGGTCAACGAGCTGATCGCCAGATTGCGTTACTGCAAGCCGGGTGTGTCGCTGATCTCGCCACCGCCGCACCATGATATTTATTCCATCGAGGATCTGGCCCAGCTGATTTTCGATCTCAAGCAGGTCAATCCCGACGGGCTGGTGTCGGTCAAACTGGTCTCCGAGGCCGGGGTCGGTACCGTCGCCGCCGGTGTGGCCAAGGCCTATGCCGATCTGATCACCATCTCCGGCTACGACGGCGGTACCGGTGCCTCGCCGCTGACCTCGGTCAAGTATGCCGGCAGCCCGTGGGAAATGGGCCTGAGCGAAACCCATCAGATCCTGCGCGCCAATGATCTGCGCGACAAGGTGCGCCTGCAGACCGATGGTGGCCTGAAGACCGGCCTGGATGTGATCAAGGCCGCGATCCTCGGCGCGGAAAGCTTTGGCTTTGGGACCGGGCCGATGGTGGCCATGGGCTGCAAGTATCTGCGTATCTGTCATCTGAACAACTGCGCCACCGGCGTGGCCACCCAGGACAAGGTACTGCGCATGGATCACTATCGCGGTGAAGTGGAATGGGTGATGAACTACTTCCGTTTCATCGCCGAGGAAGTGCGCGAATTGCTCGCGTCACTGGGTTTGCGCAAGCTGACCGATGCCATTGGCCGCACCGATCTGCTCGAAGCCCTGGAAGGCGAGACCAGCAAACAGCGCGGTCTGGATCTGTCCGCCTTGCTCAGTGATGCCGGCGTTGCCAGCGACAAACCGCAGTGTTGCGTCAAGCCGAGTAACGAGCCGTTCGACAAGGCGGAACTGGCCGAACAGATGGTCAGCGATTGCCTGCCGGCGATCGAAAACAAGGCCGGTGGTGAGTTCAGCTACAAGGTGCAGAATACCCACCGTTCCATCGGTGCGCGCCTGTCGGGCGAGATCGCGGTGCATCACGGGGACCTGGGCATGGAAGACAAGCCCATCGTGTTACGTCTGACTGGCACGGCCGGGCAGAGCTTCGGTGTCTGGAATGCCGGTGGCCTGCATATGTACCTGGAAGGCGATGCCAACGATTACGTGGGCAAGGGCATGGCCGGTGGCAAGCTGGTACTCTATCCGCCGCAGGGCAGCAGCTTCGCTTCGCACGAGACCACCATCATCGGTAATACCTGCCTGTACGGTGCCACCGGTGGCAAGCTGTATGCGGCCGGTACGGCAGGCGAACGCTTTGGCGTGCGTAACTCCGGTTGCCACGCTGTCGTTGAAGGGATCGGCGATCACGGTTGCGAATACATGACCGGCGGTCACGTCACCGTGCTGGGCAAGGCAGGACTCAACTTCGGCGCGGCGATGACCGGCGGGTTTGCCTATGTCTATGACGAAGACAACTCGTTTGTCGATTGTGTCAGCCACGATGTCGATATTCATCGTATCGTGCCGGAGCATATGGAAGCCAATCGCAACCATCTGCGTGAGCTGATCGAGGACTTCGTGCGGGAAACCGGCAGCCAGCGTGGCCAGATGTTGCTGGATAACTTCGCGGACGAAGTGGGCCATTTCTGGCTGGTCAAGCCGAAGGCCGCCACGCTGGAGTCGTTGATGGACGATCTGCAGCGCCGCGCCGCGTAACTTTGAGTAGAGATCAATGACAGTAACCTGCAGCCGGCTTCGGCCGGCTGCCTCACCGGGTAGTTAGGGTATCATGGGTAATACGTTTCAGTTCTTACAGGTCAAGCGCATCGATCCGAAGAAAAAACCGGTCGAGGTGCGGATCAAGGAGTATCGCGAGATCTACGGCGAGTTTGATGCCGAGACCGCGGCGCAGCAGGCCGATCGTTGTCTGGAATGCGGTAATCCCTATTGTGAATGGAAATGCCCGGTTCACAACTATATTCCCAACTGGCTGAAACTGATCGCCGAAGGCAATATCACCGAGGCGGCCGAACTGTCGCATCGCACCAATTCGTTGCCGGAGATCTGCGGCCGCGTCTGTCCGCAGGATCGTCTGTGTGAAGGCGCCTGTACCCTGAATGACGGCTTCGGTGCGGTGACGATCGGTTCCATCGAAAAATATATCAGCGATACCGCGTTCGAGCAGGGCTGGCGCCCGGACATGAGCGGTGTCGAGCAGACCGGCAAGAAAGTGGCCGTGATCGGTGCCGGGCCGGCGGGCCTGGGTTGCGCCGATGTGCTGGCTCGCAACGGGGTCGCCGTGACCGTGTATGATCGTTATCCGGAAATCGGCGGCCTGCTGACGTTCGGTATCCCCGAGTTCAAGCTGGAAAAAGAGGTAGTGCACAAGCGCCGCGAAGTCCTCGAAGGCATGGGCATCGAGTTCAAACTCGGCGTCGAAGTCGGCAAGGATCTCGATTTCAAGGACATCGTCGATCAATACGATGCCGTATTCCTGGGCATGGGCACCTACAAATACATGACCGCCGGTATTCCCGGCGAGGATCTGCCCGGCGTGTATCCGGCGCTGGATTTTCTGATCTCCAACGTCAATCACTGTTACGGCTACGAAAAAGATCCCAAAGACTACATCAGCATGCAGGGCCGCCACGTCGTGGTCCTGGGCGGCGGTGATACGGCCATGGACTGTAACCGGACCTCGATTCGTCAGGGTGCCGCTTCGGTGACCTGTGCCTATCGGCGTGATGAGCAGAACATGCCCGGTTCCAAGCGCGAAGTCGCCAATGCCAGGGAAGAGGGCGTGCATTTCATGTGGAACCGCCAGCCGGTGGAGATCGTGGGTAATGGCCAGGTCGAGGGCGTGAAAGTGGTTACCACGCAACTGGGCGCGCCCGATGAACGTGGACGTCGTCGGCCCGAGCCGGTGCCCGGTTCCGAAGAGATCATCATGGCCGATGCCGTGATCATCGCCTTCGGTTTCCAGCCCAGCCCCGGCGACTGGTTCGAGGAATACCAGATCACGACCGATGAACGCGGTCGGGTCAAGGCGCCACAAAAGCAGGAATACAAACACCAGAGTTCCAACCCCAAGATCTTTGCCGGTGGCGACATGGTGCGCGGCTCGGACCTGGTGGTCACGGCCGTCTACGAAGGCCGCGAAGCTGCTGAAGGTATCCTCGATTATCTCGAAGTATAAGAACTCGATACAGACGTACGTACCCGGTCTCGATTCAGGGTACAAGTATGAGTCCGCAAATTAACGCGAATAGACGCAAATAGTATAAATAATTTTAGGTAATATTTGCGTTGATTGGCGTGAATTTGCGGATTCTTTTTTACTATTTTTTATTCTTGTCCGTTTGTATCTGCAACTTTAAATGTTGAAATAACAATGACTGAATTAAAAAACGATCGTTTACTGAAAGCCCTGGCCCGTGAACCGGTGGATGTGACGCCGGTGTGGATGATGCGTCAGGCCGGGCGGTATCTGCCCGAGTATCGGGCCACGCGCGAGAAGGCGGGCAGTTTTCTGGATCTGTGCAAGAATCCCGAGCTGGCGACCGAGGTGACCATGCAGCCGCTGGAGCGTTTCGATCTGGATGCGGCGATCCTGTTTTCGGATATTCTGACCATTCCCGATGCCATGGATCTGGGGCTCTATTTTGCCGAGGGGGAAGGTCCCTGCTTTGAACGGCCGCTGCGTTCGGCCGCGGCGATCGAGCAATTGCCGGTGCCCGATGTCAGTGACAGCCTCGGTTATGTGATGGATGCGGTCAGCTCCATCCGTCGTGAACTGGATGGCCGGGTGCCGTTAATCGGTTTTACTGGCAGTCCCTGGACGCTGGCGACCTACATGGTCGAAGGCGGGACCACCAAGGAGTTTGCCAAAGTTAAAGGCCTGCTTTATGAGGATCCCGCGGCCATGCACCAGTTACTGGATAAACTGGCGCGGACGGTGATCGATTATCTCAACGCCCAGATTGCCGCCGGTGCCCAGGCCGTGATGATTTTCGATACCTGGGGCGGGGTACTGACGACCCGTGATTACAACGCCTTTTCGCTGAATTATATGCGCCGGATCATTGCCGGTTTGAACCTGGAACAGGAAGGTCGCAGGGTTCCGGTGATCATTTTCAGCAAGGGCGGTTGCCAGTGGCTGGAAGAACAGGCCGCGATCGGCGCCGACGCCCTGGGGCTGGACTGGACCATCGACATCGGCCTGGCCCGCCAGCGGGTCGGCCAGCAGGTCGCGTTGCAGGGCAATATGGACCCCTGCGTGCTGTATGCGTCGCCCGAGCGCATTCGGGAGGAAGTGGCCACGATTCTGGAAAGCTATGGCCCGGGCGCCGGGCATATCTTCAATCTTGGCCACGGCATTCACCAGCATGTGAATCCGGACCACGCACGGGCCTTTATCGACGCGGTCCACGAATTAAGTGTCCCCTACCACCGTGCTTAATCCGTATAATAAAGTGGTAGCTGGTTAAAATAGATTCAATCTGCCACGTATTTAGCCGATATAATTAACGGGTTCCCAGGTTGGCTAAATCCCCGCCCCGTTGATAATTACTCCAGAGGTCTCAAAATGCGTGTCGTCTCTGCTTTACTGGGTCTGTTGCTGCTGGTAGTTGCCCCGGCGCAGGCCAATGATGAATTCCCCGGTCGCAGTCTCTATCTGGATGTGCAGCACATCGAACTGGCCGAACTCGCCAAACGGTATGACGAGGTGGTGATCGTCGATGTCCGCTCCCGGTACGAATACGACACCCTGCACATTGGCAAGGCCGTGCATGTTTCGCTGGGGGCGTCCGATTTTGTCGAGCGCATGCAGAAGCTACGCGAGGACAATCCAGGTAAACCGATCGTCACCTACTGTAATGGCAAGACCTGCATGAAGTCGTACAAGGCGGCGCGTAAACTGCAACAGCGGGATATGGATAACGTGCTTTGCTTCGATGCCGGGATTATGGACTGGGCGCAAAATCAGCCGGAACGTTCCGTGCTGCTGGGCGAGTCACCCATGGATCCGAACAAATTGATTGCCAAATCCGAATTTGAAAAACGGCTGCTGGATTCGGAAGACTTCATCGGTCAGGCTAATGGCAACAAAATCCTGATCGTCGATGCCCGTGATCCCCTGCAGCGTGCCGGCTATGCACTGTTTACCGGCAAGGAGCGTCGTGCCTCGCTGGCCGATGAAAAGAAAATGGGCGATCTTATTGCCCGGGCAGCCCAAAACGGGGAGACGCTGTTTATTTATGATGAGGCCGGCAAGCAGGTCCGCTGGCTGATGTATCGCCTCGAGCAGCAGGGTGTGAAGGATTACTACTTCATGAAGGGCGGTACCGATGCCTACTACAAACAAATGCGTGAGGATTTCACCCGCGGTAACTGAGCCATCGCTTCACCTGGCGTTTTGTCTCGCGTTTTCTGTAGCAGTTGCTGTGCGACGGTGGGCTCCGGGTGTAAACTGTGCGACAATTCTTTCATGCAGATTTCCGGCAATATCCGCAAAATGGTTACCCGCCTGGGCGACGCTGTTGACTATCAGCTGCCTGTCGGCGATGAGTTAATCCCCGTCAATTCCCTGATCGGGCAAAATCTGAGGCTGGAATTTCTCGGCGAGATCCATTGCATCGAGTGCGGTCGCAAGACCAGCAAGAGCTTCAACCAGGGTTATTGTTATCCCTGCTTTCGCTCCCTGGCGCAATGCGACAGCTGCATCGTCAAGCCCGAACAATGCCATTATTTCGAAGGCACCTGTCGCGAGCCACAGTGGGCTGATCAACACTGCATGCAGGATCACTATGTCTACCTGGCCAATTCCTCCGGTATCAAGGTGGGCATCACCCGTGGCAGCCAGATTCCCACCCGCTGGATGGATCAGGGGGCCAGCCAGGCCTTGCCGATCCTGCGAGTGAAAAACCGCCTGGTCTCCGGCCTGGCGGAAATGATCTTCAAACAACATGTGGCCGACAAGACCGCCTGGCAGCGGATGCTCAAGGGCGAGCCCGAGCCGGTGGATCTGCCGGCCCGCCGGGATGCCCTGTTTGGCGACTGCGAGCAGGCATTGCAGAAGCTGGCAGGCGAACAGGGGGATAACAGCCTCATCATGTTGCACGACGAGCCACCGGTTGAAATTCGTTATCCGGTGCAGGCCTATCCCGAAAAAGTGGCGTCGCTCAACTTCGACAAGACCCCGCTGATCGAAGGTGTCTTGCAGGGGATCAAGGGCCAGTACCTGATTTTAAGCAGCGGGGTCTTGAATATGCGCAAGTTTTCGGGGTATAAACTGCAGTTGACCTCTCGATGAACCGGATTCGATAACGGCTATGCACCTCTGGCGACAGCTTCAATGGCAGACTCTGGCACGGGCCCTCATCCTGTTCGTGGTACTGGGTCAGTCCGCCCTGTTGCTGCACGAAAGCGGCCATATTGCCGCCACCGGTGAAACCGAGTGCCAGCTCTGTCTGCATGCCCAGCCCACGTTCTCCGTCCCGCCGACGATCGCGGTCGTCGCGGTTCTGTTCGATGCGATTGCCATCAAGGCCCCGTCTTTCGTCCAACCGGTTTATTTCACCCCGACCTACGCCAACGCCTCCCGCGCGCCACCCCATCACTAATCTTTCACCCGAGCGAACAATGCAAACGCAGTGTCCCGATGGGGACTGCATGGTGAATTGATCCACCTGTCGCAATCATGGACTTATGCCTCATGCGAGGACCATGTTCACAGGCGACAGGCAATGACGTGGGAGACTGATAATGTCCAGAATCACAATTTTGGTTTCAGGTGTGGCCGTTCTGGCCGCCATGCCGGCTCTGGCCTATGGCCAGGCTATGGGAAAAATTACCGGTAATGAATTCAATCCGGCGATCAGCCTGATCCTCGACGGGCGTTATACCGATATTGATAACACAACGCTGGAGCTGCCCGGGTTCCAGCTCGGTGGTGAGGCCGGCCTGCCCGACAAAGGCTTTGCCACGGGACACAATGAACTGGTCATCTCGGCCAATGTGGACGATAAATTCTATGGCCAGTTGAGCACGGCCATCGTTGAAGAGGATGGCGCAACCGAAGTTGAGATGGAAGAGGCGTTTGTCGAAACCCTGGGACTGGGACACGGCCTGACCGTGCGCGGTGGCCGATTCTATTCCGGGATCGGTTATCTCAATGCCATTCATCTGCATGCCCATGACTTTGCCGATCGACCCCTGGTGTATGACGCCATGTTCGGCGGTCATCTTATCGACACCGGGGTGAAGGTGAGCTGGGTTGCCCCCACCACGCACTATCTGAATCTGGGCGCGGAAGTCACCACCGGCAGCGAATTTCCCGGCGGCGAGAATGAGGATAACAATAACGGTCTGGCGCTGTTCGCCAAAACCGGTGGCGATATCGGGGTCAGTACCAGCTGGCAACTGGGTGCCAGTTATTACAGCACGAAGTTTGCCAAGCGCGAGGCAGGCGGCCACTCGCATGGCGGTGGAACCGCCACCGCCGATAATGAGCTGCTCAACGGGGAAGTGGATATCGCCGGGATCGACTTTGTGTACAAATGGGCACCGAACGGGAATTACAGAGAGAAAAATTTCAAATTGCAGGCCGAATATTTCGTACGCGATGAAAAAGGTCGTTCAGAATTCACTGAGACAACAAGTGATTTCGCCGAAGCTGACTATAGCGGTGAACAGCAGGGCTTCTATCTGCAGGGCGTGTACCAGTTCAGGCCGGCCTGGCGGGTGGGGCTGCGCTATGACTGGCTCGAGGCCGACAACAACATCACCAACTTTGTAAACAGCGGAGTCGATCAGGACGAATACCTGGAAGAGTCCGGCCTGGGCACGGAAGCCAAGGATCCCGAGCGCTACAGCATGATGATCGACTATTCACCCAGCCATTACAGTCGCCTGCGCCTGCAGTACAGTGAGCTGGATAACGGGCACGAGCAGAACGACATGCTGATGCTGCAGTACATCATGAGTCTGGGTGCGCATGGCGCGCACCAGTACTGAAGGGGGGAGGATGACAAGCGTCAAGTATCTATTATCGATTGGGTTGTTCGCCCTGCTGTTTGCCCCGGCCACTCAGGCCGGGGCAACGCTCAATGTACTGGCCTGTGAACCGGAATGGGCGGCACTGACCGAGGCGATCGGAAAAAAACATGTCGAGGTGTCTTCGGCAACCACGGCCTTCCAGGATCCGCATCATATCCAGGCCCGGCCCTCATTGATCGCGCGGGCGAGAAATGCGGATCTGGTGGTCTGCACCGGTGCGCAGCTGGAAGTGGGCTGGCTGCCCCTGTTGTTGCGCCAGTCCGGCAATGCCCATATCCAGCGGGACAAACCCGGTTATTTTATGGCCAGCGAACAGGTCGAGCTGATCGAGCAGCTTGAAAATGTGGATCGCAGCATGGGTGATATTCATGGAGCCGGCAATCCGCATGTGCATCTCGATCCCTACCGGCTTCTGACGATCGCCCGGCAACTGGGTGAACGTTTGCAACAGATTGATCCGGACAATGCCCAGCACTATCAGGCCAACCTGGACAGCTTTGCCGGCCAGTGGCAAACGGCGATCGAGCGCTGGGAGAAAAAGGCCCGTCCACTGAAGGACAGGAAAGCGGTGGTGCAGCATCGCAGCTGGAGTTACCTGTTCAACTGGCTGGGGATAAAAGTTGTGGCCGATCTGGAACCGAAACCCGGCCTGCCACCGACCAGCGGCCATCTGGCGGGCCTGCTGAAAGTCATACAGTCGGAAAAACCACAGTTGATTGTGCTGACGACCTACCAGAGCGAGCGCGGTGCCCGCTGGCTGTCGCGCCGGACACAATTGCCGGTCATCACACTGCCCTACACCGTGGGCGGCCATGAGCAGGCCACCGATCTGTTCGGCCTGTATGAGACCACGCTCGATCTTCTGGTGGAGACAGTGCAATGATCCCGGAGGGACTGGTCGCACAGCTGGCGATCATTCTGCCGGCGTTGTTGGCCGGGATCGTGGTATTGAGTACCCATGTGCCGCTGGGACGCGAGGTGCTGCAACGAGGCATCATTTTTCTCGATCTGGCCATTGCCCAGATGGCGGCGCTGGGGCTGATCGTCGCCCACTTCACAGGGCTGGAGGCGCACGGCGCCTGGTTGAACCAGCTGGTGGCGATCGGTGCGGCGGTGATTGGCGCGAGCTTGCTCTACCAGGTTCGACATGCCCCAACGGGCATCCAGGAGGCACTGATCGGCATATTGTTCATGCTCGCGGCGACCGGCAGTATTTTGTTGTTGTCCAAGGATCCACACGGCGGCGAGCGTCTGCGGGAAATGCTGGTGGGGCAGATACTGTGGGTCGAGTACCGTGATCTGGTGATGATCGCGATAGTGTATCTGGCAGTACTGGGGTTGTGGTTTGGCTGGCGAAAACGCCTGGGCAGTTACGGCTTTTATCCGCTGTTTGCGATTACCATTACTCTCTCCACACAACTGGTAGGCGTCTACCTGGTATTTGCCAGTCTGATTATCCCGGCGCTGGCAAGCCTGCACCGCAACAGTCACTGGCTGATCGCGTACGGGATCGGTGTGGCCGGCTATGTGGTCGGTTTACTGGTTTCCGCGTTGTTTGATTTGCCTTCCGGGGCGACGATTGCCTGGTCCCTGGCCATCGTAGCCATACTGGTAATGGGGCTGGGCCGTATCATGGGCAGGCCTCATGCCGACGGTCCGGCGTAGCAGAGGCGATTGCGGCCCTGTCCTTTGGCTTCATAGAGCTGGGCGTCAGCCAGTTCGATGATCTGATCGAGGGTTTGTCCGGCAATATGTTTCGCCAGACCGGCGGAGGCGGTTATCTGGATGGTTTCGCCACTGTCATCAATGGGAATGGGTGTATTTGCCAGTGCCTTGAGCATGGCACCGAACAGATCAGCGGCATCCTCAAGCCAGGTGCTGGGTAAAAAGGCAATAAATTCCTCACCGCCAAAACGGCAAAAAACGTCACTGCTACGCAATCGTTTTTGAATCAGGTCTGCTGCTTCCTTGAGTACCCGATCACCGGTGAGGTGACCGTAGCGGTCATTGACCTGTTTGAAGTGATCAAGATCGATCATCACTATGACATAGCCCTGGCGGGTGCGTTCCGCCAGCGCATGTTCTTTTTCGGCGATCAGGTAAAACGCATTGCGATTAATCGCGCCGGTCAGCGGATCAAAGGAGTAGGAAGTCTCGATCAGCTGATCCCGCAGCTCGCCCATAAACTGGATCAATTTCTGCTGGTTGAGATAGAAAGTGGCGTAATCCGTGGTCGAAATCATCTCGTTGCGGGATGATTTCTGGGCGAGCAGGCGTGCCGAATCATGCATCCAGGTATGTATCTGTTCCAGCTGTTCGAATTTCGTAAAGCCCTTGAGCGAGTCCGGCGCGCTGGTGTAATACCATTGTCCCAGTTTGCAGTGTCGATGGGCATCTTCGCGGTAGACATCGTCATTAAACGGTCGTTTGCAGATCAGGCTTTCATGCAGTTGTTTGAGCCAGTCCTGATGGTAGCTGATAGCTTTTTCCAGGATCTCGATGGTGCTTTCGGTTTCCTGGTTGGTGAGGTTACTTTTATGCGACCGGGCCATTATCTACTCTGCTGACTGGGCTTTACTATCAAGTATAGAAAATATTCCCCGCTTTTGTCGGGTAAGGCACAGGGACACAGTCAGCCTTTATTAAAGGGGCGCGTAGCTGAAACTCTGGCCGCCAACCGAAGCCTCGTACATCAGTCCGCCTTTGGCCATGGTAAAGACCGCCACACCCTGTTCATAACTGGCGTCGGCCGAGGCCCCGGTCGTGACGGCTACGGCCGACAGCTGGGCCGAGAGTTTCAGTCGGCCGGTCTTGAAGCGCTCGAAGGCGCGCTTGTCACTGAAGAAGATCATTTCATGATAGGCTTGGCCACCCAGTTGTAAACCCACGGTGACCTGGGTCAACGAGGTGCGGGCAATGGCCCTGCCGCCGCGATAGACCAGTCCCTCGCCGTAGGCGCCGCCGATGCCCATGCCCCCTTTGCCCACAGTCGGAAATACCGCGTAGGCATAAGCGTTGTCGAAAAAGCGCTGCATGCCCGGATCGCGCTCGCGAAAGGCTTTAATCGTCTTGGCCGCGTTACTGTGCAGATTGGCTTCCCCGTTCGGGTCCCAGGCTGTGCACCCAGCGGTGGTTGCCAGTAACGCAAGGATCAAGAAAATCAGGTTAAGTTTGCGCAGCATGGGGGAATCTCCGGTGTGAGCCTGCTGTGTAGTTTACTCGCTTTGTCGCTGCTGTCGAATTTCGTTCAGGGTTTGCTGGTAAGCGTCGAGATGCTCGCCACCCAGGCTGACGGCGCGTCGGGCATGTCGTTCGGCTTCGCTCGAACGACCGTCTTGTAAATAGAGATGGGCCAGGTTGTTGTGGGCCGGAGCATAGTCCGGATGAGCGTGGATCAGCTGTTGCAGGGTGGCAATCGCCGCCGGGCTGTTCGCCTGCGCATACTGGCTGTTGGCAAGCCCCATCAGCAGGCGGGTATCGTTGGGCCACTGTTGTAATCCGGCCCGGTAACCGGCGCTGGCCGCCGCGTGCTGGTTGACCTGCTCCATGGCTGACAGGGCACGCAGATAACGCCAGTATTCGACCGTGGCCGGCAATTGACCCGGCCTGAGTGCCAGCATCGCCCAGCGATCGGCCCGTTGCCAGGTGCGCTCGAACTGGGCCAGGGTATTGATGCGTCGCTGATTGGTACCCGAGCGCAGGATGATCTCATCCTGTTGCAGGTCATAACCGATGAGTACCGCATAATGCCAGCGGGGGTACCAGTCCAGCGCCAGGTTCTGGAATACCAGCACCGGATTGCCCGCCTCGACCTCGCGCAACAGATCGTCCAGTTCGGGTTTCAGGACATAAGGGATGAGCCCGAGTTGACGGGCATTGCTGAGCAACTCAACCTGCAGGCTGCCTTTTTTACCGGGAATATAGAGTTTCGGCGTCAGCTCCTGCGGTGTGATATCGACGGCCTGCCAGTTGGCCAGCGTGGCCAGTGCGGCGGGACCGCACTGGTATGCATCCTGGGGATGAAACGGAACGTCAGTCAGTTCTTTTATCGGTGCAAGATCGGACGGAGGGGACTCGAGCAGACGGTCGCTTTGCGGCGTGCCGGCACAGCCACCAAGGAGCAATAGCATGAAGCTTGAAAGCAAAACCCCCGCAAGGCGGGGGTCGGTAATACAAGCACGCATCAGTAAAGATCGATATCAGATATTATAAACATTGGTTACATTAAGCAGATCGGTGATTAACAGCACGATCAGTACAAAGCCCAGCAGGCCCAGCGCGCTGCCGCCAGCCGGGATCGCGTCCAGTTGGCCAGCGAGCATTTGCACTTCCTGTTGGGTCATGGCGTCTATCCGTTCGATTGCATCGGCCGGATCAACACCCAGCGTAACCAGTTGATCCCGCACCTCGTCCCGCTGGAGTACTTCTTTTATGTGCGCCCGTTCCTGCTGAAGGCTGTCACCGGTCAGGATATCATCGGTACCGAGCATGGCCGCATAACCGGGGGTGGTGATCCCCAGTGACATCATAGTGGTCAAAATGATCAGACTAAAGCCCTTACGAAACTTGCGGAACATGTACATAGGAGGACTCCTGTTACGCGATTAACTCATTAACAAGCTTAGTTCAGACAGGGAGAGATAGATAGCGGTTTGTCATGACTTGCGAATTCAATCACGCGGCTTCTTGCGCGCCCGGGGATGGGCCTGATCGTAAATCTTGGCCAGGTGTTGAAAGTCCAGATGGGTATAGATCTGGGTCGTGGCGATGTCGGCATGGCCGAGCAGTTCCTGAACCGCGCGCAGATCGCCACTCGATTCCAGCAGATGGCTGGCGAAGGAGTGACGCAGCATATGCGGGTGAACCGGCACATCCAGCCCCAGCTTGCGCGCCCGGTCACGCAGCCGTTTTTGAATATTGCGGGCGGAGATGCGCCGGCCGTGACGGCTGACAAACAGTGCCTGGGGATCGTCCAGTGACATCCCCTGGCGCACCGCCAGCCAGGCCTGGATGGCCGCCAGCGCCTGTCGGCCGATGGGCAGATCGCGCTCCTTGTTGCCCTTGCCGTGGACCCGCACGCGGGCCTCGTTCAAATCGAGTTGCCCCAGATCCAGTTGCACCAGCTCACTCAGGCGTAGCCCCGAGGAATAAAACAGTTCGAGTATGGCCCGGTCGCGCGCCCAGAGCGGATCCTGTTTATCGGCGTCGGTTTCATCCAGCAGGGCGGCAGTTTTGTCCACGTCCAGCGTCTGCGGTAGCTTGCGTTTGACCCGCGGGGCCTGCACATCACGCGCGGGATTGGCCGCAAGCCGGCCCTCGCGGATCAGAAAATCAAAAAAACCGCGCTGAGCGGACAATTCCCGCTGCAGACTTTTGGCGGCCAGCCCCCGGCGATGGCGCTGGGCTACATACTGGCGAATATGCTGGCTGTCCAGTTGCGGCCAGTCGTCCAGCTCCTGCTCGAGACAAAAGGCAACGAGCTGTTTCAGGTCGCGGCGATAGTTGTTCAGAGTATGTGGGGAGAGCTGGCGTTCGGTTTGCAGTCGGGCCAGGAAGTCGTCAACGGCCTGCCGGGCGGCGGAGTTCATGAGCCCAGGTGTAACTTGAGAATCCGGGTGAGCACGTGGCTGAGATGGGAGAGGAACAGGGTGCCCATGTTGGCGCGAAAGCGCTGCGGATCCTCGCTGCCGATGGCGAGCAGCCCGACGCACTGTTTGCTGGATTCGCTTTCCACCAGGGGGATGAGCGCGGCCGAGCGCACCACATCGGCATAGTCGTTGAACAGGGCATCCAGTTGTCCCGGCTTGAGGCTGCCGCAGACGGGTTTGCGGCCGTTAATGACTTTTTCAAACGCACCCAGTGCCGGCTCGCTCCAGTCCATCAGATCGGGATGCGCCTTGAGCACCGGCGCGCCGGAGTTGAACAGACGGATAACCACCGCGTCGGCCTCGAAGTCGGACTTGAGGCGCTGCTGGATCAGATTCAACAGACTCTCGAAGTCATCGGCATCAAGCAGATCCAGAATCAGTTTGTTGAGACGGCTGCTCAGATCCTCGTTCTGCCGGGCGTAGTCGGTCAGCTGTTGCAGGCGTTGTTTGAGTTCCTGTTTCTGATCCCGCAGGACCGAGACCTGGCGTTCGATCAGGGAGACGGCCCCCTGGGGCTGGTGGGGCAGAAGCATGTCGGCCAGCAAATCGAGATGCCGCTCGAAAAAGTCAGGGTTGTCACGTAAATAGCGGACAATCTCACGTTCGAATTCCTTGTCCACCGTGATCGGGTTTTCCTGACGATTGCTCATGGCGCGTGATTATCCTCGTACCTCGATATGACCTTCAAATACCGTCGTGGCCGGACCGGTCATCATCACCGGCGAACCCGCACCCGCCCAGCGGATCAGCAGGGTCCCGCCCGGCAGGGCGACCTCAACCTTATCACCAAGTCGGCCCTGTTGGCGACCCACGACCACCGCCGCGCAGGCCCCGCTGCCGCAGGCCAGGGTTTCGCCGGCCCCCCGTTCATAGACCCGCAGGCGGATATGGGCGGTGTCCACCACCTGCATGAAGCCAGCATTGACCCGCCGGGGAAAGCGCGGATGCGCCTCGATCAACGGTCCGAGCCGTGCCAGCGGCGCGCTGTCGATATCATCCACTTCCAGTACGGCATGGGGATTGCCCAGGGCGACGGCGCCGAGGCGCACGCTCTCCCCGTCGATTTGCAAATCGTAAAGATCGGCCTGTGCCTCGGCGTCAAAGGGAATCTCGGCCGGCGCGAAGTGTGGTACGCCCATATTCACCGTCACCTGGCCGTCGGCCTCGACCTGCAGGGTCATCCGCCCGGCGGCGGTGGCGACCTCGATGGTATCGCGTTCGATCAGCCCCTTGTCGCGCACGAAGCGGGCAAAGCAGCGCGCGCCATTGCCGCACTGCTCCACCTCGCCGCCGTCGGCATTGAAGATCCGGTAGGTAAAATCCACGCCCGGCTCGCGCGGCGGCTCCACCAGCAACAGCTGATCGCAGCCAATGCCAAAGCGGCGATCGGCCAGCTGGCGGATCTGATCGCGGCTGAGGTCAACGGACTGATTGATGGCATCGAAGACCACGAAGTCGTTGCCCAGACCGTGCATCTTGGTGAAGCGTAGTGACACGATTATATCCTGAAGATTTCAATATCGTTGTTTTACCACAGAGGATACTCCTAATTCAGGCTATCGTCTCCGGTCATACGCCAGACAGAACCACCGAAAACACCGAAAAGACACCGAACCCACTGATATTGATTATTCGGTGTCTTCAGTGTGGTTTGTGTTTCCAGACAACATTGCCATTGCGCGAGGAAGTCTGAATGTGTTGTACCACACAGGGCACGGGCCAAAAAGAATGATACGCCTTATTCAGGCTATCCTCTCCGGTAAGGCGCCGGACAGAATCACCGAAAATACGGGAAAGCCACCGAACTCACTCAAATGAATTGATCGGTGCTTTCAGTGTTTTTTCGGTGTCATCGGTGTTACCCGTTTCACCGCATCAGATTCATATAGTCGCGATAGATGCAGCGGTCCATGATCACGGTGAGGCCGGCGTCGCGGGCGCGTTGGGCCTCGGCCTCGTTGATCACGCCGTCCTGCAGCCAGATAGCCGGCAGTTTACGCTCGATACAGACGTCGATGATCGGTGCGATCTGATCCGGCGCGCGGAATACGTCCACCAGATCGATGGGATCGGGGACGTCGGCGAGGTTGGCGTAGGCGGTCTCGCCCAGCACTTCGTCCACTGCCGGGCGTACCGGAATAATATGGTAGCCGAACTGTTGCAGGGCGCTGGCGACCTGGTGGCTTGGCCGGGCCGATTTGGGCGAGAGGCCGACCACGGCGATGTGCCGGATACGCCCGAGCAGATCGCGAATGGCCTCCGTTGAGGGGTTATCGAAATTCATGTTGTCAGTTTAGCCGGGATCAAGGCGCAACGCGATGGGTCCGGTTTTTGTTGTTTCTGACGAGCCTACTCGCCCAGGTGGCCCTGTACTACCAGGTGCCGGTCGCTGACGCTTTTGACCTCGAGATAATCGAGGCCCGCCTGGTGTAACTGCTGGCGTACCTCATCCGGGGTAAAGGCGGCGCACAACGAGTGATAAAAATCGCGTTGCAGGATGGGTGGCTCATCGGCGGCATACTGCTCCATCAGCTCGCGGGCCTGCCCGGTGCTGGCCGGGCGCTGCAGGTCCATGACAAACACCGGCGTGCCGGGGCGGCCGTGCTGTTTGACCGCCTGCCACAGCACCTGCGGATCGTGCAGGTGATGCAGCAGGCTGTTACTGATGATCACATCGTAGGCGGGCAGGGGAATTGTGTCCCGGGGCAGGTTGACCCGGTACAGGTGGATGCGCTCGGTGAGCTGCTCCCGGGCCAGTCGCTCGCGGCCTTCGGCCAGCATCGCTTCGGCGCCGTCGATCCCGTCAATATGGCAGTGCGGATAGGCCCGGGCGAAACGCACACTGATATCGGCCGGGCCGCAACCCAGATCCAGCACATTGCCATGCAGGTGCTTGTTGGTAAAACGTTGCTGAAAACAGTCGATGAAAAACTGATGCGGTGCATCGAAGTCAGCCCAGGCGTAGGCGCGGGCCTGCTCGGCCTCGTCCATCAGTTCCGGTTCGGGGATGCGTTGCATGAGCATGTCAGGGCAGGACCGATTCTCCGGCGAACAGTTCGCTCAGGATTTCCCGCTCGCGCACCACGTGGATCTGCTCGCCATCGACCATGATCTCGGCGGCGCGCGGGCGGGTGTTGTAATTGGAACTCATGGAAAATCCATAGGCGCCACAGGAGCGCACCGCCAGCAGATCGCCTTCGACCACCGACAGCGCGCGGTCCTTGCCGAGGAAATCGCCGGTCTCGCAGACCGGGCCGACCACATCGTAGTAGGCGGGATCGCCGTGAGTCTGCGTGCTGACCGGAATGATTTCCTGCCAGGCGTCGTATAGCGCCGGGCGCATGAGATCGTTCATCGCCGCATCGACAATGGCGAAGTTCTTGTCCGGCGTCGGCTTGAGGTATTCGATCCGGGTGATCAGCACCCCGGCATTGCCGGCAATGGCGCGACCGGGTTCGAGGAAAATGGTCTGCGGCCGATCGGCCAGCAGCTCGCGCAGGGCCGCGGCATAATCGCCCGGTTCCGGCGGTGTTTCATCGTGATAGCGGATCCCCAGGCCGCCGCCCAGATCCAGGTGTTCGATCGGGATACCGTCCTGTTCCAGTTCATCCACCAGTGCCAGCACCCGCTGCAACGCATCCAGAAACGGGGCGGTTTCGGTCAGCTGCGAGCCGATATGACAGTCGATGCCAATGATGTTGATATGCGCCAGATCGGCTGCCCGCCCATAGACGGCCCGGGCCTGCTCGATCCCGATGCCAAACTTGTTTTCCTTCAGCCCGGTGGAAATATAGGGGTGGGTTCGGGCATCCACGTCCGGGTTGACCCGTATCGATACCGGGGCGCGGACGTTCAGCTCATCGGCGATCTGGTTGAGACGCCGCAGTTCCGATTCGGACTCCACGTTGAAACAGTGAATACCCACTTCCAGCGCGCGGCGCATTTCATCGGCCCGTTTACCCACGCCCGAGAAGACCACCTTGGCCGGATCGCCGCCGGCGGCCAGCACCCGTTCCAGCTCGCCCTGCGAGACAATATCGAAGCCGGAGCCGAGCCGCGCGAACAGGTTGAGTACCGCCAGGTTGGCATTGGCCTTGACCGCGTAACAGATCAGGTGCGGGTGATCGCCCAGGGCCTGATCAAAGGCATGCCAGTGACGTTCCAGCGTGGCGCGGGAATAGATGTAACAGGGTGTGCCGTGCTGTTCGGCAATGGCCGTCAGCGGCACCTGTTCGGCGTGCAGTTCGCCGTTGCGATACGTGAAGTGATCCATGGAATCAGGATGCCTGTCGGGTTTGTTCGTTCTGATCGGGCAGGTACAGCGGGCCCTTTTTGCCGCAGCCGGACAGCATACTGCCGGCGCCCAGGACAATAACCAGAAGGATAAACAGGATTTGTGGCCAGCAGAAGCGCATGGGCGGACTCATTATTCGAAGGTTTGTGGCATTATACGCGGAAGGTTGCGCCGATGTCAGAGTCCGCGTCCATTCAAAACCGGTAAGGCCCATGCTGACCAAGCTGATCATTTTGCTGATTTCCCTGCTGGGAGTGGTGCTCCTGCTGAGCGGTATTGCCCGGCTGTTTCGGCGCAAACCCCTGCGCGGGGCGCTGCAAAGCCTGGGGGGTCTGGTCCTGATCGTTGGTGCGATCCTGAGCTGGTCGGTGGCGCTCAACCTGTACGGCTATCAGCAATTGACCCGGGAACAGCCGGTCGCCTGGCTGCGATTCGAGGAGCGTGGCCCGCAGCGGTTTCAGGTCTATGTCATCCATCCGGATCAGATGGCGCAAAGCTTCGAGCTGCGCGGTGACGAATGGCAGGTCGATGCCCGGGTCCTCAAATGGAGCGGGCTGGCCACCCTGCTGGGGATGGAAACGGCCTATCAGCTGGATCGTATTACCGGCCGTTACCGGGATCTGCGGGAGGAACGCCAGTCGCCGCGCACGGTCTACAGTCTGTATGCGTCGCGCGGTGTGGATATCTGGCAACTGGCGCGCAAGCATCGGGGCTGGTTGCCCTGGATCGACGCGGTGTACGGCAGTGCCACCTATCTGCCCATGGTCGATCGCGCCGAATATGCCCTGAGCCTGACCACCAGCGGCCTGATCGCCCGCCCCGACAACGAAGCCGCCGAAGAAGCACTGCGCCGCTGGCGCTGAATAGGTGCGTTAATGCACAGTTCATAAAAGCATTACCACCAGGACACAAAGACACAAAGAATTCGTTATTTGGATTCCTGGAAGTCCCGATTTACCACTTTATTTCCCTTGGTGTCTTAGTGTCTTGGTGGTGAGATTTTTGGTTGGAGGACCGTCGAGTCGCCTGACGGACAGGAAACGAAACGTTGCGTATACGGACCAACATTTTTATCTGGGTGTTCTTCGCCACCGTGGTGCCGCTGACCGGGCTGATGCTGGGTGCCACCTATTACAGCCAGAATGCCTATCAGCAGGTCGTCTCGCGGGATGTACTGACCAGCCTGGAGAGTGTTGCCCACGAACTGGAACGCCATCTGCAGGATAACCAGGAACTGGCGCTGGGCATGTCGCGCGCGCCGGCGGTACAGGAATTCCTGCCGGTGCTGGCCGGGCAGGCCTCGGGGCGGATCCCGCCGCAAAGCCGGCTGTTGCGTTCACGGCTCAACCACTATTTCGAAGGCTTTCAGACCATCCTGCCCGGGACGTTTTATCTGCGCCTGCTGGATGTCAATGGCAACAGCCTGGTCAAGGTCAGTCACAACACGCGCAGCGTGCCAAGCTATGAAAGCCTCTCCGGGCTGGCTTACGTGGAACAGGAGATCAATTCCGAGGCGTTTGTGCAACGGCTGCGCGAACTGGTCCCGAACCAGGCCCATGCGCTGGAATTGCCCCACAACCAGTTCAATGACACCCTGGATCAGACCTTTCCCCTGCTCGATTATGTCGTCCCGCTTTATCATGACGAGCAGTGGGTGGGCACCCTGACGGTCACCCTGGGTGGACGTAATCTGGATCGGATTCTGGATAACGCCTCGCGCCTGTACCGGGGCGAGCTGTTTGTGGTGGAAAACAATCCTGATCGACCGGAACAGCACGGACGGATTCTGTACGACAAGGGCAACGATATCCGTTTCGCCCAGATCCGCTCCGAAATCGTGCATGTTGCCGACCAGTACAACGATCGGATGCTGACCGAGGTGGTGGACAGTACCAGTGGACTGTATCTGAGTAAGGAGGAGAATTTTCACAACTATTATGTCGAGCTCAATCCCTATCCCGATCGCCTGATCAGCTGGGTGCTGACTTCGCACATCAACTCGGACGTGATCACCTCGCCCTATGCAGTCATTCGTATCGCCATTGCCTTGCTGGGGGTGGCCGCACTGATCATTACCCTGTTACTCACCGACATTGGCGTGCGCAAGGTAGCGCGACCGGTCTGTCGCCTCGCCGGGCGACTCAAGGCCTATGCCAACGGGGATCATGCCCAGCGCGCCGAGGAGAAGCAGGCCATCGATGAGATCGGGGCACTGGCTCAAGCCTTCAACTATCTGGCCGATACCCTCGATACGGCACGCGAACAGCGTGATCGCGCCGAGCACATGATGTTGCAGAGCAACAAACTGGCCAGTATCGGCCAGATGGCGGCCGGGATCGGGCACGAGATTAACAATCCGCTCAATAATGTGCTTTCCTATGCCAAGCTGTTACAACGTACGCTGGAAAAAACGGAATACGGCGACGCGCAAAGCCGTCAACGTTTACTGGATGATCTGAATGCCTTGCGTGAGGAGGCGTTGCGCGCCTCGGATATCGTGCGCGGAATTCTCAATTTTGCCCGCCAGGTACCGCCGCAATACAGTCATTTCGAGGTCCGGCCGTGGCTGGAGAATACCTTGGCGCTGGTTCGCCAGGCCGCCAAAAGCAAGCGCGTGGAGCTGCGGCTGGTGTGTGACTATGACGGCGAGCTCGAAGGGGATCGCAGCCAGTTGCAACAGGCCCTGATTAATCTGTTACTGAATGCCATTCAGGCCAGCCCGGCTGACGGGCTGGTGACTATCCACTGCCAGAGCGAGGAACAGCAATTGCGACTGACCATTTGTGATCAGGGTGAAGGGATTGCCGCCCAGAAGCTGGATAATATTTTCGATCCCTTTTTCAGCACCAAGCCCGAGGGCGAGGGCAGCGGTCTGGGCCTGTCGATCAGCCTCGGGATCATCGAATATCATAACGGCAGTCTGCATATCGAAAATAATCCGCAAGCCGGTGTCACCGCCACGGTGATGCTGCCGCTGCGGGCGACCACCGCCAACCACAACGCGATCGCTCATGGATAACAAGCCCCTGATACTGTTTGTGGATGATGACCCCAAGGCCGGGGAACTGATGTTCCGCTTCAGCGAAGAGGCGCCGTTTGATTGTCAGGTATTCCAGGATCCCCTCGAAGCACTTGAATATTTCAAAAACCACCCGGTCGAGTTGATCGTCAGCGATCTGCGCATGCCCAATATGAGCGGCACCGAGTTGCTGCAAGCGGTGCGGGATGAAGACCAGAGCATTCCATTTATTATCATTACCGGCTACGCCAATGTCGACAGCGCCATTGAGGCCATGCGCCTCGGTGCCACCGATTTCATCAAAAAGCCCTATGATATGGATGAGTTGCAGATGCTCATCGAGCGCAATCTCAAGCTCGATGCCCTGCGCCAGGAAAACCTGCTGCTCAAACGCCAGCTCAGCGATGAGCGCAATCGTTTTGGCATGGTAGGCCATGCCGGGCCGATGCTGGAGATTTACAAGATTATCAGCAAGATCGCCGATATTCGCTGTAACGTGATCATCGAGGGCGAATCGGGTACCGGCAAGGAACTGGCGGCACGCGCCATACACTACCAGAGCGAATACGCCGACAAACCGTTCGTGGTCATAGATTGCGGTGCTTTGACCGACACCCTGCTGGAGAACGAGCTGTTCGGCCATGAAAAGGGGGCCTTTACCGGCGCACACCAGAACAAAAGCGGCCTGCTGGAAATGGCCAGCGAAGGCACCATCTTTCTCGATGAAATCGGCAACATCACCGATGCCATGCAGATCAAACTGATGCGGGCCATCCAGGAGCAACAGATCACCCGCGTCGGCGGTGTGCAGCCCACGCCCATTGATGTACGGTTTATCGTGGCGACCAACCAGAAAATCGAGGAACTGGTCAGTGAAGGCAAGTTCCGCCATGATCTGTATCATCGCCTGAATGTCGTCAAGTTCAGCATGCCGTCGTTACGCGAGCGGCGCGATGATATCCCCCTGCTGGTGCAGCACTTCATCGACCACTATGCCAATCTTTATCATCGCGATGTGCAGGGTTTTGATTCACCCTCCCTGCAAAAGCTGATGGAGCACGACTGGCCCGGCAACGTACGCGAGCTGCAAAACCTGATCGAACGCACCATCGCCCTGGCCGACGGTCCTGTCCTGCACCTGGATGATATCAGCAGTATCCGCAGCGGCGGCAGTATCGACAGCGACCTGCCCACCCTGGCGGAGCTGGAGCGGCGTTACATTTACAAAACCCTGGATCGTTTCAACGGCAGCCGGGAGCGAACCGCCGAAACCCTGGGTATCAATAAATCCACCCTGTGGCGCAAACTGCAAAGCTACAAGCAGGAAGATGGGAACGAGTAACTACGTCGGGACATTTTTCAATTACTCTGGGACAAACGCGGAGAACGCAAAGACGCAAAGAACGCGGAGAAGTGACTGAATAAAATTGTCTGCTAACATGGGTATGAAGTATATAGTGTGGAAATATTTCTATCGGCATATATGAGTATTACTTTGCGACCTCTGCGTCTTTGCGTACTTCGCGTTAAATTCCAGTGCAGTGGATAAGAGGATAGATACCTCCCACGCACTGACTACTGAATTTTTTCTCGCCTGAATTGTCTTAACAATCGGTTTTGCGGATGTTTGCGCTTATGTCATTGTTCTCCAAATGGTTATGTTGTCTGGCTTTACTGGTATTGCCGGCAAGTGCCGTCGCTGACGCGTTGCATAACCAGCTGGTCGATCACGGTTCGGCCTATCTGGCCATGCACGGTGATGATCCGGTGCACTGGCAGTTATGGAATGCCGATGCGGTGGCCAGGGCGAAACAGCAGAACAAACTGCTGTATGTTTCCAGCGGCTATTTTTCCTGCCACTGGTGTCATGTGATGCAGCGGGAAAGTTATCAAAACCGCGAGATCGCCGCGCTGCTCAACCGTCATTTTATTCCGGTCAAGGTCGATCGCGAGCTTAACCCGGCACTGGATGACCGGTTGATCGATTTTGTCGAGCAGACCCAGGGTTACAGTGGCTGGCCGCTGAATGTGTTTATCACGCCCGACGGCTATCCGCTGGTGGGCATGGTCTATCAGCCGCCGGGCGATTTTCGCCGTATCCTGGAGCGCATTCGTCAGCAGTGGCAGTCGCGGGCAAGACAACTGAACGAACTGGCCTGGGAGACCACCCGCTCGCTCGATAACCGGAGCGCAACCGCCAGTGAGTCACTGACCCCGCAACAGTTGCGGCAACATTTTATCGAGGCCGCCATGAATCAGGCCGACGATTTGCAGGGCGGTTTTGGGGATCAGAACAAGTTCCCTTCCGTCCCGCAACTGGAGGCGCTGCTCAGCATCTATCAACAGGACTCCGACAAACATCAACAGATCGGCGAGTTTCTGCGCCTGACCCTGGACATGATGGCGCAGCGTGGCCTGTACGATCACCTGGCCGGCGGGTTCTTTCGTTATGTGGTCGACCCGAACTGGCAGGTGCCCCATTTTGAAAAAATGCTTTATGACAATGCCCAGCTGGCATCCCTTTACCTGCGTGCCGAAAGGATATTAATGGAGCCGCGTTACCGGCAGGTCGGCCTCGAGACGCTCGATTTTCTGCATCGCGAGTTTCAGCTGGATAATGGCGGTTTGCTGGCCAGCTTTTCTGCACTGGATGGCAACGACGTGGAAGGCGGGTATTACCTCTGGCAGGAAGACGAATTCAAACAGGTACTGAACGGGCTGCAATACCAGGTGGCCAGCCGCGCCTGGGGCGTGAGTGGCCCGCCGGAGCTGGATCACGGTCATCATCTGCAACTCAATCGGGATATCATCAACCTGGCCGATACGCTGGGTATGACCCTGGAGGAGACAAAACAGATCCTGCAGCAGGCGCGCGACAAGTTGCTAGCCTATCGTCGCAGCCAGCGCATCCTGCCTAAAGACAACAAGCAGATCGCCGCCTGGAACGGGCTGGCACTGTCGGCCTACGTGGCAGGGGCCCGGGAGCATGCCCGCTTCGACGATTGCGCCCGGGAACTGGCGACGTTCCTCGTCTCCGAATTGTGGGATGGCAAGCAGCTCAGGCGGGCCGCTAATGCGGACCAGCAGCTTGGCCAGGTTGGTCTGGAGGATTACGCCTATGTCGCCAGAGGCCTGCTCGACTACGCGGCCTATGTCGGCGATCAGCAGGTGCTGGCGACGGCCCGGGCGATCGTCAAACAGGCCTGGGCGCGGTTTTACAGCCGGGTCGGTTGGCAACTGCAGGAGCTCCCCCTGCTGCGTTATGGTGGCCGGCAGATGGCGGTACCCGACGGGCCCATGCCGTCACCCTCGGCGGTTTTGCTCGAGGTAACGCAACGACTGTTACAACATCATTCCGACGAACAACTCAAAGAACAGTGGCAACAGGCGAAGCAGCGCGGCATGGGAGTATTGCAGGCATCACCTTTCTGGCATGCGACCCGGATCATGGACTAACCACTCCGCCCAGAAGTCAGGATGGGCATCTTCCGAACGTTGCTGCATTGAAAGGTTCAGAAGTTTCCTGGCTAAAAGCGATCAGGTGATATACAACGTGGCCGGATCCACCGGTGGGCGTTCCATGACCTCAAACTCGAACTGGTTAAAGGAGTGGGTCGATAACAGCAGTTTTTTCAAACGCACGTAAAACAGGCGGCGCTTCATATTGACCGACAGCACCGAGTCGATATCGAACACCGAGGCCGGCACGATCAGGCTGCGTCGCTGCTGTACCGATACCTGTTTGGGAATCAGCAAACCGCGGAAATAGTCGGTGCCCTCGCCGGTGCCCTGCAGACCTTTCACTGCCACGGCGACTGCCGAGTTGGCGATGCTCATGACACCCAGTTCCATGCCTTCGGCCGGGCGGGTCCTGAGCCAGCGAACTACAGCCGGTTGCCAGTGTAGACACCGGTCGCTATTACACCAGGCCACGATTTCACCGACCTTGACGTTGGAACAACCTGATTCGAGGGTACAGGCCAGTGCCGCGCCGTGGGCGCTGGCGTTCCGCTGCCACCAGGGATTGGCGCTGTAATCATGGGTATGATAACTGTCTTTTTGCATGGCGGTGTCATAGGCCGTGGCCATGACCTCTGATGTAATATCGACTTCATCGCGATATTTGATTACGAACTCATCCATCTCCGGGGTGAACGCATTGCGCTGATTAATATAGTGATGCGCTGCATTTAACCCCATCGCCATGCGAATCGTGGCGGAATGGCTGTGGCGCGTGGCCTGGCGTTTGAGTGCCCCCTCCCATGCATCCGAAAGCCGCAGCAACATGTCCCGTTGATAGCGCAGCACCATGGAATGACGATCTTCTTCCAGGTTGTGCATGGCAGTCTTGAGAATCCGCTGCAAATGCGCATCCAGGCGCTGTTTGACTTCCCCGATCTCGATCAGGCGCCCGTCCCGCGGCTGCCACTGGATCTCCTCGCTGATAAAACGCGGCGGCTGATCCGATTCAAAGTCCAGCGCGAATTCCCCGGCCAGGGAGTCACCGGGCAATGGCAATAAATGGCAACAGGGTGTCCAGGCCGAGACCAGATAATGAATATCATCTGCTTCCCCGGCCATCAGGTGATAGGGCTCGGCGAGTGACAGTAACAAAGAACGCTTGTAGACCAGGTCGATAGTGTAGCCAACAGGCAGGCTGTAATCGGGAACCGGATCATCGACTGGCTGATCCTGGAAACCCTGCGACTCGGCATAACGATATAACTGGTGCAGTTCCCGCCAGACTTGCTCCGGTTCCGTGGCGTAAACCATATAGCAGGTCAGCAGACGCCGGCCCAGATACTGGATGCTGTGATAGATCGCCTCGCGTAGCAGCAGTCGGGGGTGCTCTTTCTCCGGCTTGCTTGCGGCCAGTTCGCTGACCACGATTTTGTAGCCTGCCGCCATGCCGCCCAGCAAGGCGTGCAGGTCGTTATAGGTTTGAAGGTTTTTCTGGCTCAGCGGGATACTGGCCTGCTTCAGATGCCGCGCGAGGGTCACCAGTAACTGGCGGGCGACCGGACGCAGGGTATCCAGCAGTTGCAGGCGATCCTCTGGCGGGCTGACGGTCTGGTTGAGCTGCTCCAGTTGCTGGTTAAACAGGTGAACGGTCTTGCGGGTATAGGCGGTCGGCAGGTTGTGCAGCCACTCACGCAGCTTCTTGACGCGCATGGGTGGGCGCGCCCGGCGCGACAGGTCCTGGGAGGGGATATCCAGAGTAGGTAAAGTCACTTGCACAGTATCCGGTAATCAAGCCAGTGACAGGAGTATAACGCAGCCTTGGGAAATTGTGCGGTGCAAACTGCAAACCATCGGACTGCAGGACGCAGTAAATTAAGCTTAATATATAGTGGCCAACATAGCGGTGGTCCAGGCAATTATTGTGACCTGTGTAGTGCTTTGTCGATTTGCGGCTCCTCATGCGGAAATATTTACGCAAGGATACCCATCGGCGCAAAGTTTGCATAGATCCGGGGCTGGCCCGGGGCTGGGATGTTTCGTTCGGTGTGCCGGGACAGACTCGCAGTTCTCGCTAACAATAAAAAATCCCGGTGCTACGAAACTAATCAAAAAAGGGGACATTATGAGAGCTCGCCTGCTTTTGCTGGCACTCGGTTTGTGTGTCATGCAGCCATCGCTGGCGGCCGATCCGTTGATCATGACGGCGCCGCCGCGTGAGTCTGAAGAGGCCGGCCAGAAACAGTATGAAGTTACGGCCAGTTATATCAGCGACGTTCTGGGCAGGCCGGTACGTTACCAGCACCCGGGCGCCTGGTTGCGTTATCAGCATGACATGCGCAACGATGCTTACGACATCGTCTTCGACGGCCCGCATTTCGCCTCCTGGCGGGTAACCCACCTCGACCACGAAATGCTGGTCAGGCTGCCGGGCTCCTTGCAGTTCCATCTGCTGGCCGCGACGGACAATGACCAGGTAAGTGAGCCGGACGATATGATCGGTCGCAAGTTCTGTGGGATTTCCCCGCCCAATCTTTCCACCCTGAGTATCCTGGGACGCTTTCGCAATCCTGTGCGCCAGCCGGTCGTGCGGGGAATCAAAGGCGGCATGGGGGCAGTCTACAAGGCCTTTCAACAGAAACAGTGCGAGGCATTTGTGGTCCGGACCGCTTACTATCGAAATGCCATGAGCGAAGAAGATCGCAAGGGATTGAAAATTATCTACACCTCTCCGGCGATGCCCAACCAGTCTATTTCGGTCAGCAGTCGATTGACACCGCAAGAGCGCAGCAAGTTACGTCAGGTGCTGACATCGGCAGCCGGTACCCGCGCACTGCAACCGACGCTGAATCGTTTCGCCAGCCAAGCCAAAAGCTTTATCGCGACCGATAACGAAGAATTCAGGGACTACAATACCCTGCTCGAAGGCGTGATCTTCGGCTGGTAACAACCGGAGTGAACCCGAGATGAGTACCAAGTACTAAGTACTAAGTACTAAGTACTAAGTGCTAAGAACTAAGAACTAAGTACTAAGTACTCAGAACTCAGAACTCTATTCAAGCCGCCTGGTTATCCTGTTTATCCAGATAATGCCAGTCCAGCGGCATTCCGTTGCGATCGAAGTGATAAACAATCGGCGTTGCGGTCGGAATTTCGAAGCCTTCAACTTCCACGACGCTCATATTGGCCAGCGCCATGATCAGCGCGCGCAGCGTGTTGCCGTGGGCGCTGATCAGCAGGCGCTCGCCCTGGCGGATGTGCGGGACGATTTCTTCATTCCAGTAGCGCATCACCCGTTCGCGGGTCTGGGCCAGGTTCTCCACGTCCGGCAGGTGCGCCGGCTCGATATCGTGGCACAGTGGATCGTGGCAGACATGCCGTGCATCCTCGCGGCTCAGCGCGTCGGCGCGATCATGATAACCCCGGCGCCAGCGCCACACCTGCTGCTCGCCATGGCGTGCGGTGGCCTCACCCTTGTCCAGCCCCTGTAGCGCGCCGTAATGGCGTTCGTTCAGCTGCCAGGCGCGGGTTTGCGATATCGCCGTCTGATCCAGCTCCTCGAGCAGGATATCCAGCGTGGTCACCGCGCGCTGCAATCGCGAACTGTAGGCCGCATCGAAGACGAAACCCTGCTCGCGCAGAAGTTTGCCGGCGGCGTGTGCTTCGGCGATGCCGGCCCCGGTCAGCGGCGGGTCGGCCCAGCCGGTGAAGCGGTTTTCCCGGTTCCACTGGCTCTGGGCGTGGCGAATCAGGACCACCGGTACCGGGTCGCCGGGGTGGGTTTGAATCGGTTTTGTCGTTGTCGTTTTCATCATGACTTTACCATAGGCAGGATCTCTTTATTTTTGAAATCGTTTGTTTATACTATATTAATCGGTATTACCTATCATGAGCCCGGGCCAGAAAACGTATGAATATCAGAGACCTGCAATACATCATCGCCGTGGCCGAAACCCGCCATTTCGGCAAGGCGGCCGAACGCTGCTTCGTCAGCCAGCCGACCCTCAGCGGCCAGATCAAAAAGCTCGAAGAGCACCTGGGGGTGGCGATCTTCGAGCGCACCAACCGCTCGGTGGAGGTGACGCCCATCGGTGAGGTTATCGTGCAGCACGCCCGGCAGATCATGGAGCAGGTCGACGCCATCGAGCAGGTTGCCCAGGCCCATCACGACCCCCTTGCCGGGCCGCTGCGCCTGGGCGCGATTCCCACCATCAGTCCCTATCTGATGCCGCTGATCCTGATGCCGCTCAAGCAGGACTACCCGCAACTGCGCCTGGTGCTCTCCGAGGAGGTGACCGACACCCTGATCCGCCGCCTGCAACAGCACGAAATCGACGCCGCCCTGCTGGCCACCCCGGTGGAGGAGCCGGAACTGGAAACAATGCCCCTGTTCGACGAGCCCTTCTGGCTCGCCCATCCGCGGGATCATGCGTTTTATAATAAGGAGCACATCACCCGCGAGGACCTGGAGACGACCGAACTGCTGTTGCTGGCCGAGGGCCACTGTCTGGCCAGACAGGCCATGGAGGTGTGTCGTTTAAAAGAACGTCGCGAGCGCGGTGAAATGGCCGATGTGCGCGCCGCCAGCCTGGAAACCCTGTTGCAACTGGTCGGTGCCGGTTTCGGTTCTACCCTGGTGCCGGCGCTGGCCATGCGCGGTTCCTGGACCACCGGCAGCGGCATCGTCACCCGCGAACTGGACCTGCCCGACGCCTACCGTCGCGTGTCGCTGGTGTATCGCGCCAGCTTCCCGCGCATCGAGGCGCTGCATACCCTGGCCCGGGTGATCCACGACCATCTGCCCAACACCGTGACGCCATTGGACGCCGTTGGCGTCAGGGGCTAGGTGTGTAAACCCACCAGGTTGTTCACGGAAAGCCCCAACCGGCTG
>CAYOOC010000008.1:2706-58926 GCA_964405505.1 uncultured Thiohalophilus sp. | reverse complement strand
CGGTCATCGGCCTGCTGCGCGGCCTGACCGATCCGGTGGTCGGCCTCTCCATGGGACAGACCGCCGAGAACCTGGCCTGGCGTTTTGGTGTCACCCGCGAGGAGATGGATGAATATGCGGTACGCAGCCATCATCGCCTGGCCGCCGCCCAGCAGGAAGGCCGGCTGGAGGAGATCGAGCCGATTTATGATCCCGGTGGCAAGGTCTACGAACACGACGACGGCATCCGCGGCGACAGCACGGTGGAACAACTGGGCAAACTGCGGCCGGTGTTCGACAAGCCGTTTGGCAATGTCACCGCCGGTAACAGCGCCCAGGTGACCGACGGCTCCGCCATGCTGTTGCTGGCCAGTGAGAAGGCGGTCAAACAACATGACCTGCCGGTGCTCGGGCGGATTATCGATGCTAACTGGGCCGGACTGGATGCGGCGCAGATGGGGCTGGGGCCGGTGCACGCCATGACCCCGCTGATGCAACGTCACAAACTCAAACCCGAGGATATCGACTACTGGGAAATCAACGAAGCCTTTGCCGCCCAGGTACTGGCCTGCCTGCGCGCCTGGGAAGACAGTGACTACTGCAAAACCGAGCTGGGCCTGCGCGGCGCCATGGGGAGCATCGATCAGGCACGACTCAACGTCGATGGCGGTGGCATCAGCCTCGGCCATCCCGTGGGCACCAGCGGCGCGCGTATCGTGCTGCACCTGCTGCAGGTCCTGAAACAACACAATGCCAAACGCGGCATGGCCAGCCTCTGCATCGGCGGAGGCCAGGGTGGCGCCATGCTGGTGGAAACCGCGTAACGCAAACAGGATTGATAAAAATGGCTGCAACAAATTACAAGAACTGGAACGTCGTCCACGATGATCATCACATTGCCTGGTTGCATCTGGACAAGGCACAGAGCAGCACCAATACCCTGTCGGCCGGTGTACTCAATGAACTGGATACCATTCTCGGCGAACTGCTGAGCAAGCCGCCGCGCGGCGTGGTTATCCTCTCCGACAAGGAAAACGGCTTTATCGCCGGCGCCGATGTCAACGAATTTACCGAGTTCAACGATCAGGGCGAAGCCCAGGCGGCGATCGAACGGGGCCACGCCATTTTCACGAAACTGGAACACCTGCCCTGCCCGACGGTCGCGCTGATCCACGGCTTCTGTCTGGGTGGCGGTCTGGAGCTGGCCCTGGCCTGTCGCTATCGCATCGCCGACGAGGATCCGGCCACCCGCATCGGTCTGCCGGAAGTCAAACTCGGGATTCATCCTGGCTTCGGCGGCACGGTGCGCAGTATCGAGACCCTCGGCCCGCTCAACGCCATGGATCTGATGCTCACCGGCCGCACCCTGTCCGCGCGTGCCGCCAAACGCCTCAAATTAATTCAACACGCGGTGCCCAAACGCCACCTGCTCAATGCCACGACCCAGACCGTGTTACATCCCCCGGCCAAACCGACACTACCGTTCTGGATGCGGTGGCTGAATCACAAATGGCTGCGTCCCTGGCTGGCCAAATACATGGCGAAAAAAGTTGCGAAAAAAGCGCCGCGCGCCCATTATCCGGCACCCTATGCCCTGCTCGATCTGTGGCAGAACCATTTCGACGATCGCCAGCGGATGCTCAAAGAAGAAGCCCTCTCCGTCGCCCGGCTGATCGTCGGCAAGACCGCGCGCAATCTGATCCGGGTGTTCCAGTTACAGGAACAGATGAAATCTCTCGGCCAACAGGTCGACTATGCACCCAGACAGGTGCATGTGATCGGGGCCGGGGTCATGGGCGGTGACATTGCCGCCTGGTGTGCCATGCAGGGCTTTCAGGTGACCGTTCAGGATCAGAAGACCGAGGCCATCGGCCGGGTGATCAAAGCCGCGCATAAACTCTACAAGGACAAACTCAAAGCACGCATTGCCATCAACGGCGCCATGGATCGGTTGATCCCCGATCCCCATGGCCACGGCCTCAAGCGCGCGGATATCGTCATCGAGGCGATCTTCGAGGACGTCAAGGTCAAGCAGGATCTGCTGCGCGACATCGAACCCCGATTGCCGGAACACGCCCTGATCGCCACCAACACCTCCAGCATCCCGCTGGAAAAACTGGCCACGGCGCTCAACAAACCCGAGCGGCTGATCGGACTGCACTTTTTCAATCCGGTGGCCAAAATGCCGCTGGTGGAAATCGTCCACGGGCAACAAACCAGCGAGGAGAGCGTGAACCAGGCCAGCAGTTTCACCAAGGCTATTCGCAAACTGCCCCTGCCGGTGGCCAGCAAGCCGGGCTTTCTGGTCAACCGCGTATTGATGCCCTATCTCATAGAAGCGGTCACGCTCGCCGATGAAGGGATCCCGCTGAAAGTCATCGACGATGAAGCCGTGAAATTCGGCATGCCCATGGGCCCCATCGAACTGGCGGATACGGTCGGGCTGGATATCTGCCTGAAAGTGGCCGAGATACTCTCCGACTCGATGGATATCACCGTTCCCGAGAAACTGCGCAAGCTGGTGGACAAGGGCAACCTGGGCAAGAAAAGCGGCCAGGGCTTTTATACCTTCAAAAAAGGCAAACCGGTCAAACCGCGGCCGGATAAAAGCTATACCCCCCCGGCGGATATTCAGGATCGCATGATTCTGCGCTTGATCAACGAAGCCGTCGCCTGTTTGCGGGATAACGTGATCGACGATGCCGATCTGGCCGATGCCGGGGTGATCTTCGGCACCGGCTTTGCGCCGTTTCGCGGCGGCCCATTGCACTATGCGGATTCACGCGGCTATGAGCAGGTGGAAAAAATGCTCAGCCAGTTACAACAACGTTACGGACCCCGCTTCACCCCCGACAGTGGCTGGTCTCAACTGCACTGATTGACCGACAGGAACAGCGCATGAATGAACCAAGCGATCTGATCAGACAGCAAGACGCGGGCAATCTGCATGGTCTGTTTCAGGAACGGGTGCGTCGCAGTCCGCAACGCATTGCCTATCGTCACTACAACAACGATAGTGGGCAGTGGGAGGATATCAGCTGGCAGCAGATGGCCGATGAAGTGACCCGCTGGCAAGTGGCGCTCGTCCGGGAGAACCTGGAGCCCGGCGCGCGGGTCGGACTGATACTGCGCAACTGCCCCGAATGGGTCAAGTTCGAACAGGCCGCGCTCGGGCTGGGCCTGGTGGTCGTGCCGCTGTATACCAATGATCGCCCGGACAACATCGCCTATATCATCGACGATGCCGATGTGAAATGCCTGCTGTTCGAAGGTGAGGAACACTGGCAAATACTGCAGGGCATGATGGATCGCCTCGCGACGGTCCAACGTTTTATCAGCCTGCAGGATCTGGGCAATCAATCCGAAGAACGTCTGACCGCCGTCAACCAATGGATTCCCGACAGGCCAGATAAACCGGCCCTGACCGAGCTCAACCCCGGGGATCTGGCCTCGATCGTCTACACTTCGGGGACCACCGGCAAACCCAAGGGGGTAATGCTAAGCCACGAGAATATTCTCTGGAATGCCTGCGCCAGCGCAAAGTGCGAGCGCTTTTATAACGATGACATGTATTTGTCCTTCCTGCCCCTGTCACACATGTTCGAGCGCACTGCGGGCTATTATCTGCCCATGGTCGCCGGCTCCACCGTGGCCTATGCGCGTTCCATTGAACAGCTGGCCGAGGATCTGTTGACCATCCGCCCGACCATTCTGATCTCGGTCCCGCGCATTTATGAGCGGGTCAACAACAAGATCAAGGCGCAACTGGAAGCCAAGTCTCCCCTCGCCCGCAAACTGTTTTTCGGCGCCGTCGCCACCGGCTGGCAAATGTTCGAACACCAGCAAGGCCGCGATCGCTGGCGTCCGGGGCAACTGCTCTGGCCGGTGTTCAAGGCGCTGGTGGCCAAAAAAATCATGCAAAAGCTGGGCGGTCGATTGCGCATCGCCGTCTGTGGCGGCGCCCCCTTGCCGACTGAAGTGGCCAGGACCTTCATCGGCCTGGGCCTGCCGCTGCTGCAAGGCTATGGCATGACCGAGTTGAGTCCGGTGGCTGCCGTCAACCGCCGTGCGAATAACGATCCCGCCAGTGTCGGCACGGTCCTTGACGATGTAGAAGTCAGATTGGGTGACAATGATGAGCTGCTGGTGCGCAGTCCCGGCATCATGAAAGGTTACTGGAACAATGAAGATGCCACCCGCGAGATGATCGATACCGATGGCTGGTTACATACCGGTGATGTCGCCCGTATAGATAACGGCTTTGTCTATATCACCGGGCGCATCAAGGACATCATCGTCATGGCCAACGGCGAGAAAGTCCCGCCGGCCGATATCGAAATGGCCATTGCCAACGATTCGCTGTTCGATCAGGCCATGGTCATCGGCGAAGGCAAGCCGTTTTTAAGCTGTATCACCGTCCTCAATCCCGACAGCTGGCAACAACTGGCCGAACAACACGGCCTGAATCCCGACGATCCCGCCAGCCTTGAGAATGACGCCGTGATCAAAACGCTACTGGACAAGATCAATCACCAGCTGCACGAGTTTCCCGGCTATGCGAACATTTATTGCATCAAGGCGACGCTGGACCCCTGGACCATTGACGATGGCCTGATTACCCCGACCCTCAAGCTCAAGCGCAACGAGCTTATCGATCAATTCGCCGACGACATTGCGCGCTTCTACAAGGGCCACTGAATGCGCCAGAGCCTGCATTCCGACAAACTGCCCCAGGGCGAGGAACCCCAGATCCGCGTCATGGCCATGCCGGCCGACACCAACGCCTCGGGCGATATCTTCGGCGGCTGGCTCATGTCCCAGGTGGATATCGCCGGCAGCATCGCCGCCTATCGCCGGGCCCGGGGCCGCATCGTCACCATTGCGGTCAACGAATTCCGTTTCATCCACCCGGTCTATGTCGGTGACCTGGTCAGCCTCTATTCCCGGGTGATCCACGTCGGCAACACCTCCATCCGGGTCATGATCGAAGGTTTCGCCGAACGCAGCCGCGGCACCGACGAATGCGACCGCGTCGCCGAAGCCGAAATCACCTACGTCGCGATCGACGAACAGGGCAAACCGCGATCAGTCGATAGTTCTTAGTACTTAGTACTTAGTTCTTAGTACTTAGTTCTTAGTTCTTAGTGCTGAGTTCTTAGTACTAAGTATTAGATGTAGGCCGGATATAGCGAAGCGGTATCCGGCATTCAGACTCAGCACTCAGAACTCGGAACTCACAACTCGGAACTATCACTATGCCCTACGACCGTATTGATCAACTCCCCGACTCCGTGCGCACTCACCTGCCCACAGACGCCCAGCAGATCTACAAGGAAGCCTTCAACCACGCCTGGGAGGAATATGCTGATCGTAAGGACCGCGAAGCCACGGCCCACAAGGTCGCCTGGAGCGCGGTCAAGAAAAAATACCGCAAAAGCGGTGAGAAATGGGTTGAGAAATAACCCGTAAATTTTTGTTTTTATTGATTTATCAGGTTATTTAACCGTAAATCAAACAAGCCGCAGCCCGCGGAGTTGATACCCACCGACCCGACCTGCATCGATTACCTGATTGCAGAGTGGCTCAAGCAACGCGGAGCCATCGCATCCTCAATCTTCCCACTCATCCCCGTAATTGTGCACCAGCTCCTCGCCGGGTTTGATATTCTTGAGTGCCATCACGGTCAGATCGTCGTAATACGCCACATTCGCCTTGCGCGAATGGTTAATAAAGCGAAAATCGCAAATCACTTCGCGGCCCTTGCCGTCATCACACCACAGCACATACGGCCCGTCCTTTTTGGCCGCCCGGGTCTTGAGATTTCCCAGGAATTCCCCTTTTTTGATCGGCGCGGTGGCAAACAGTCCCTTGCCGTGAATTTCACTTTCCGCCACTTCGAATTTATTTTTTGTCATGTTTGAACAGCTCGAAATAGTTGTTGGTGGTTTGTTCGGCAACCGTGTCCACGTCGGTCTCGCGCAGCTCGGCAATGAATTCGGCGACATGACGGGTCCAGGCGGGCTGGTTGCTTTTACCGCGGTACGGAACCGGGGCGAGATAAGGAGAGTCGGTTTCGACCAGGTAGCGGTCGGCCGGGACGTTTCTGGCGACTTCCTGCAGTTCTCTGGCGCTTTTGAAGGTGACGATGCCGGAGAAGGAGATGTAGAAGTTGAGGTCCAGCGCTTTTTTGGCGGTTTCCCAGTCCTCGACAAAACAGTGCATGACGCCGCCGATCTCGTCCGCCTTCTCCTCTTTGAGAACCCGCAGGGTGTCCTCGGTTGCATCGCGCATGTGAATGATCAGCGGCTTGTCACTCTGCTTGGCGGCGGCGATGTGGCGGCGGAAACGGTCCCGTTGCCATTCCAGATCGCCTTCGCTGCGAAAATAATCCAGGCCGGTTTCGCCGATGGCGACGATGTTCTCGTCGGCGGCCAGTTCGACCAGCTCATCGACCTCCGGGTCGTGGCCTTCGTCCTCGTTGGGATGGACGCCGACCGAGGCGGAGATGAAGTCATGGTTACGCGCCACATCCAGCACATCCGTGCGGTTTTCCATGTTGATGCAGACGCAGAGCATGTGCTCGACCCCGTGTTCGCGGGCGTTTTGCAGCGCGCCTTCGAGCTTGCCGTCGAAGGGTTCGAGATCGAGGCGATCGAGGTGACAATGGGAATCGACCAGGTACATATAAGCTTACAATTTCCGATGAATTTGACCGCGTATGATACTACAGAATAGTGACGAGGAACGAGGTACGAGTGACGAGGAAAACAAACAGGCCTTTTATCTCGGCCCTCGTCACTCGTCCCTAGGCCCTGTTGTTTACATAGTGTGGGTCTGCCGATCCGACTTGAGGGCGCCAGCCAGGTAGGTTTCGATCTTGGTGCGGGCGTTGCCGCCATCCTGTTCGCTGAATTGCACGCCGATGCCGGCGGCGCGGTTGCCCTGTGAACCTTTGGGGGTGATCCAGACGATCTTGCCGGCCACGGGCAGTTTTTCCTTCTCTTCCATCAGGGTCAGCAGCATGAACACCTCGTCGCCGAGGTTGTAACTCTTGTTGGTGGGAATGAACAGACCGCCGTTTTTCACAAACGGCATGTAGGCGGCATAGAGTGCGCTCTTGTCCTTGATGGTCAACGAGAGTATGCCCTGTCGTCCGCCACCGGGGGCTTTGGGGGGTGCCGCAACCATATAAGTCCTCGTTCGTGTGTGCTGTTCAGACGCGCCGGGCACTGAATAAGCCAGACCAGTCGAGCATCAGATCTTCCCACAGCAACTGCGGGTTGATGGTCGTTTCGGAGAGACGCCGGGCCTGTTGCAGTTTGTCCAGCAAGTGATGCAGAGCGCTGTATTCCACCGGGGTGGGAAGTGCCTGCAACTCCCCTGTCATGTCGTTGTTTTTAATATTGTTCTCATCATAGGCCAGCCGGATCAAATCGGCAACCCAGTGATACATCCACTGTATCGGCAACTGGCGATCCAGCTTGAGTGCTTCCAGTGCCGTGGCCGCGGCGGCCAGCGGATCGGTACGACCGTGTGCGCAGCCGATCAGCGCCTCGATCAGCTGCTGGCGCACTTCCAGCCAGCCTTCACGCAAATAGTGAGCCGCGAGCCGGGGTGCGCCGGCGGCGAGCCGCAGGGCCAGCTCGGCCTCCTGTGGCGCGCTGTCGGGGGCTTCCTGTTGCAGCCACGCCAGGGCGGTTTGCGGATCGGGGCTGGTCAGCCGCATTGGCTGGCAACGGCTGCGGATGGTGGCCGGTAGCCGGGCCGGTGAGGCCGTTATCAGGATCAGCAGCGTGCTGGCGGGCGGCTCTTCCAGGGTCTTGAGGAAGGCGTTGGCGGCGTTGGTGTTCATCACCTCGGCCGGCTCCACGGTGACCACCCGGTAGCCGCCATAGTGGCCGGTCAGGGAGAGATGCTGGATGAGCTGGCGAACCATGTCGACTTTGATCGGCTTGCCCGGTTCCTCCGGTTCCAGCCGCAGCCGATCCGGGTGGGTCTGTGCCGCGAGCCGCTGGCAGGCGGGACACGTCCCGCAGGCCTGGCCAGCCTCGTGCGGTTGCTCACACAGTAGCGAGGCGGCCAGCTGGGCGGCGAATGCCGCCTTGCCGATCCCCGCTTCGCCACTGAGCAGCACGGCATGAGGCAGCCGCTGTTGCCGGCGCCCGGCCTGCAGTTGCTGCCAGGCTGTCGCGTGCCACTGGATTACCGGGAGCGTCATATCAGGACCGATAATACCGCGGCGATCTGTTGCTGTACCTGTTCCAGTGCCGGGGCCGCATCGATCACCCGGAACCGGGCGGGTTCCTGGCGGGCGCGGATCAGGTAGGTTTCGCGCACCCGTTCGAAAAAGTGTTGTTGTTCCCGTTCAAACCGATCCGGCGTGCTGCGCTGACCGGCCCGTTGCAGTCCCTGCTGTACCGGCATATCCAGCAGCAGGGTCAGGTCCGGGCGCAGATTGCTTTGCACCCATTGTTCGAGCTGGGCAATACGCTGAAAATCAACGCCGCGTCCGCCGCCCTGATACGCGTAGGTGGCATCGGTAAAGCGATCGCACACCACCCATTTACCCTTGGCCAGCGCCGGTTTGATCACCTGCTCAAGATGCTGGGCCCGGGCCGCGAACATCAGCAGCAGCTCGGCATCCACACTCATCGAATTTTGGCTGCCATCCAGTAACAGTTCGCGGATGTGCTCGCCCAGCACGGTGCCACCCGGCTCGCGGGTCATCACCACCTGCTTGCCGGCCTCGCGCAGCCAGGCTTCGATAAAACCCAGGTTGCTGCTTTTACCGACGCCCTCCCCGCCTTCGACGGTAATGAAATAACCGCTCATTGATTATCGTCCTCGTTGTTTTTATAGGAAGAGAATGAACGCTTGCGTCCCTTGAGCTGGTATTTGATCACGGCCTGGTTATGTTCTTTCAGGGTTTTGGAAAAATAGTGACTGCCGTCACCGCGAGAGACGAAATAGAGATAGTCCGTCTCGTCGGGATGCAGGGCGGCATGAATCGCCTCGCGTCCCGGCATGGCGATGGGGGTCGGTGGCAGGCCGCCGCGGGTATAGGTATTGTAGGGGGTATCGGTACGCAGATCGCGACGTCGGATGTTGCCGTCGTAATCATCCCCCATGCCATAGATGACCGTGGGATCGGTCTGCAAGCGCATGCGTTTTTCAAGCCGATTAACGAAAACACCGGCAATCGTGTCACGCTCTGATGGCACACCGGTTTCTTTCTCAACGATCGAGGCCATGATCAGCGCTTCATACGGCGTCTCATAGGGTAAGCCCACGGCACGTTGCGGCCATTGTGCATCCAGATAGCCGGCCATGGCATTGTAAGCACGTCTGAGGATATCCACATCACTCATGCCACGGGTAAACCGATAGGTATCCGGCATGAAACGGCCTTCAGGGTGTTCATCGCCGTGGCCGATGGCCTGCATGATCGCCGCGTCCGAGAGTCCTGTAGTCTTCTGCTCCAGTTGTGGCGTGGCGTGAATGGTGGCCATCATCTGGCGAAAGTTCCAGCCTTCGATCAGGGTCAACGAGTATTGAATGACTTTGCCCTGATAAAGCATGTCCAGAAAATCCCGGACTTGCATCCCGGGTTCAAGACGATACTCCCCCGTATGGATCTGTGTGCCTTTACCGGTGAGGCGGGCGTTGAGCAGGATATAACGCGGCTTTTCGATAACAGCCTGTTCGGCCAGATTATCCACCACACGTTTCAAGCTGGAGCCGGCTTTGATCTCGAAGGTCAGTGGCGCATCATCGGGCAGGGATAGGGGCGAGGACAGATAATCGCGATAATCTATCCAAAACGCGCCACCGACCAGGGCCGCGCTCACTATGCCAGCGGCTAATAGCCTAAAAATCAGATTCCGCATGCTGCCATCGTACTGCGTCGAGTTTATCCTGAAGCTGTTTGATCCGCGGGACGGAATCAAACCACCGCTTTTCCAGTTGTCGCACCGGCCACAGGCCGATGACGCTGTTGGTTAAAAACAGACCATCCGCCTCATCCAGTGCCTGGCGGCCATAGTCACCGATCTGCACGTCCAGGCCCAGTGTCGGCGCCAGTTCGAGTATCTGTTGACGCATAATACCCTGTACGCCGCAGGCTGATAAGTCCGGGGTATGCAATGTGTCATCCTTTAACCAGAAAAGATTGCTCATGGTGCCCTCGATCACCCGATCCCGGGTATCCAGCATCAGCCCTTCCTGGATCGCTTCATCCTCCCACTCGCGTCGCGCCAGGATCTGTTCCAGCCGGTTCAGGTGTTTGATCCCCGCCAGTTGCGGTTGCTCGGCCAGGCGTGTACTGCAAAAACGCAGCCGTACGCCCTGTTCGGTATATTCGATCGGATGCACCGGCCAGGGATGGAGCATGACGATCCGGTTCGCGGCCGGTTCGGCCGGGGCCCGATAACCCCGTCCGCCCGGGCCGCGCGTGAGCATCAGTTTCAGCACGGCCTGCTGACGCCCGACC
Organism: uncultured Thiohalophilus sp.; assembly: GCA_964405505.1. Lineage (GTDB taxonomy): Bacteria > Pseudomonadota > Gammaproteobacteria > UBA6429 > Thiohalophilaceae > Thiohalophilus. The sequence continues at coordinate 48,458 of CAYOOC010000008.1, read as the reverse complement.
AGGATCGCCCGGATATCATCCCGCCAGCGTGCCGCCTCCGGCATCGGGATGCCCAGGCTGGCGGCGCCTTCGGCCAGACGCTGCAGATGCGCCTCGAGAAATTCCACCTGGCCATTGCGCACTGCCAGGGTTTCAAACAGCCCATCGCCGTACTGGCAGGCGCGATCGGTAATCTCCAGCTGCCGGCTGTCGAGGCCGTTGATCCGACAGGCCAGCATCAGCTCACGGCTCCCAGTGCCAGCAACATGCCGCGCGCCTTGTGTTCGGTTTCCTGCAGTTCGTTTTCACCGATCGAATCGAACACCAGTCCGGCGCCGGCGCGCAAAGCCAGATGTTCGCCCTGCTGGGTAATGGTGCGGATCAGAATATTCAGATCGAGATCGCCGTTGTGATTCAGATAGCCCAGCGAGCCGGTATAGGCGCCGCGCGGGACCTGTTCGAGCTCGGCAATAATCGCCATGCAGCGCTCCTTGGGACAGCCGGTAATGGTTCCGCCCGGGAAGACCGCACGGATGGCCTCGCCGGGTGTCACGTCCTCACGCAACCGGCCCGTGACATTGGAAACAATATGATGGACGTGCGCATAGGTCTCCAGTCCCATCAGCTCATCGACTTCGACACTGCCCGGCTCGCAGACTCGCCCGAGATCGTTGCGTTCCAGATCGATCAACATGATATGTTCGGCGCGTTCCTTGGGGTGGCCGATCAGTTCCTGCAGGTTGGCGGTATCGCCGAGTTGTTCCCGCCCGCGCGGACGCGTACCGGCAATCGGGCGGGTTTCGATACGCCCGCCCGAAATTTTTACCAGCCGCTCCGGGGAGGAACTGATCACGTTCAGGCCGGGCAACTGCGCCAGCGCGGCGAACGGCGCGGGATTGGTTTTACATAATTGTTGATAGAGATCCGCGCCGGCCGGTGCCGGTTTCATAACCCCCTGCCAACCACGCGACAGATTGACCTGAAACACATCGCCTTCGACGATGTAATGCTTTACCCGCTCGACGCCGCGCAGATAAGGGTGCGGATCATCGGCGTCCATGTTGATCTGGGTTATTGGCAGGCTGTCGTTGGTCCTCTCAGCCGCACGGGCAATGTCCTGCTCAATCCGTTCCAGTATTGCTTCCTGTGCGGGTTCGGCCATCAGACTGGTCTGGCCTGTTTGATGATCATGGATCACCGCCGCCGGAATCCGTGTCAGTACCGCGACAGGTTGCTCGTCATCCTTTGGCAGATCCAGTCGCGGCTCGATCTGGGCGGCCAGTTCATAACCCAGATAAACAAACCAGCCGCCGGTAAAAGGCAGATCGTTTGATGTGTCGGAATCGATTTGTTCCTCACGCCAGAGCCGATCCAGCAAGGCCAGAAAATCGCCGTTGCCATATGCTTCCCCGTTACGGGTAATGCGATTGTCCGCCCACAGGGCATAGCTGTCACCGGGAAACGCAAACAGGATATCGTAGCGCGCCGTCGCCGGTCGCGGCTCAGCCACGACGGCACTTTGCAACAGGAAGGGATAACGTTCGGGGTTCAGGCGGTGTAATGCCAGCAGGTCGACCGGTTGGCTAACGATGCTTGGCATAAGTTCAATACTCTAATAATAAAGATCAACCACCAAGACACAAGGACACCAAGAGGTGATTTTATTAAATAATGTTTTACTTCGTGTCTTCGTGCCTTGGTGGTTAATTTCTTTTCAGTTACTAGCGACCAGGATCTGGCCACTGCCCGAAGGGCCCGGGCTATTCCGGTTTACGGAAGACCAGGGTGCCGTTGGTACCGCCGAAGCCAAACGAGTTGGACAGTGCGGTGTCGATTTTCATCTGTCGGGCTTCGCCGGGGACAAAATCGAGATCGCAGTCCTCGCTCGGATTGAAAATATTGATCGTCGGCGGCGCCACCTGATCGCGAATAGCCAGGCAGGTAAAGATTGCCTCGATGCCGCCGGCGGCACCCAGCAGATGACCGGTCATGGATTTGGTCGAGCTCATCGCCAGCTTGTAGGCGTGATCGCCAAAGGTGCGTTTGGCAGCGGCGACTTCGGCGGCATCGCCAGCCGGGGTCGAGGTACCGTGGGCATTGATGTAATGGACCTGCTCGGGATCGATGGCGGCATTTTTCAATGCCGCATTCATGCAGCGGGCCGCGCCCTCACCGCCTTCCGAAGGCGACGTCATGTGATAGGCATCACCGCTCATACCATAACCGGTCACTTCCGCATAAATCGTCGCACCACGTGCCTTCGCCTGCTCATATTCTTCCAGAACGATCACACCGGCCCCATCGCTTAATACGAAACCATCGCGCTCCTGATCCCAGGGACGGCTGGCGGTTTGCGGATCGTCGTTGCGCGTGGACAGAGCGCGGGCGGCGGCAAAGCCACCCAGTCCGGAGGGTGTGGTGGCCATCTCGGCACCGCCGGCAATCATCACATCGGCATCGCCGTATTCGATCAGGCGGGCCGCGTCACCGATACTGTGGGTCGCCGTCGCACAGGCGGTAACCAGCGCGATATTCGGACCCTTGAAGCCGTAACGGATCGACAGGTTACCGGAGATCATGTTGATGATCGTGGCAGGAATCAAAAACGGCGAGAACTTGCGCGGTCCGCCCTTCTCAAACGCCTCGTAATTTTTTTCGATGGTGCCAAGACCGCCGATGCCCGAACCGATTGCCACGCCCATACGTTCGGCATTGCTCTCGGTGACTTCCAGCCCGCTGTCCTCGATAGCTTCGATGGCGGCGGCGATACCGTAATGGATGAAGGTATCCATCTTGCGCGCATCCTTGCTGGACATCACGCTTGTAACATCAAAATCCCGCACCGAGCCACCAAAGCGGACGGCGAAATCGGAGACATCAAAATGCTCGATGGGGCCAATGCCGCTGTTGCCGGCGAGAATATTTTCCCAGGCTGTTTTGACGTTATTGCCGACCGGAGACAACATCCCCATGCCGGTAACAACAACACGACGCTTTGACACGCTGAGTCCTCTTACCAGTTGCCGCTACAAGTGGCGAAACAGAATAAGCAAAAGGCCGCACTCACAGTTTAACGTGGTGCGGCCCGCAAAAACGCTTAGCAGGTCGATTACTTAACGTTGTTGTTAATGTAATCGATAGCCTGCTGAACGGTGGTAATCTTTTCGGCGTCTTCATCCGGAATCTCGGTTTCGAACTCTTCTTCCAGAGCCATCACCAGTTCCACGGTATCCAGTGAATCTGCGCCCAGATCGTCAACGAAAGACGCTTCCTTGGTCACCTCTTCCGCTTTAACGCCCAACTGTTCAACGACGATTTTTTCTACACGTTCTTCAACACTGCTCATGTGTTTTGATCCTCTTGATGTTTGAAACTTTCAGCCCTGAGCGCTGCGTGCGGCCGCTATTGTAGTGAAATCAGGGGCAATATGCCACATTCCAGAACGTTAAACACGCCGCACTTTGGCTCTCGTTTTACTCTTTTAAATTCATGAACTTACAGGCGTTACGCCATATACATCCCGCCGTTGACATGCAACGTCTCGCCGGTGATGTAGCCCGCGCCGGGCGAGGCCAGGAAGGCCACGGCCTGGGCGATTTCCACCGGGTCGCCGAGGCGGGCCAGCGGAATCTGCCCCAGCAGCGCCTCGCGCTGTGCCTCGGGCAGGGCCCGGGTCATGTCCGTGTCGATGAAGCCGGGCGCCACCACATTGACGGTGATGCCGCGCGAGCCCACTTCCCGGGCCAGCGACTTGCTGAACCCGATAACCCCCGCCTTGGCCGCGGCATAGTTGGTCTGTCCGGCGTTGCCGGAGACGCCCACCACCGAGGCGATACTGATGATCCGGCCCTTTTTGGCCTTGCTCATGGGGCGCAGACAGGCCTTGGTCAGACGGAAAATGGAGTTCAGATTGGTGTTGATAATCTCTTCCCACTCGGCGTCTTTCATGCGCATCAGCAGGTTATCGCGGGTGATGCCGGCGTTGTTGATCAAAACGCTCGGCGCACCAAAGCTGGCTTCGACCTGCTTGAGCGCGGCGTCGATACTGGCCGAGTCGGTGACATCCATCATCACCCCCATGCCCTCGATGCCAGCCTCTTTCAAATAAGCGCTGATTTTCCCGGCGCCATCCTCGGAGGTCGCCGTACCAACCACCTTCGCGCCCTGTCGGCCCAGCTCCAGTGCGATCTCTTTACCGATACCGCGACTGGCGCCGGAGACAAAGGCTATTTCGTTTTCAAGTGTCATCACTTTCCCCTGTTGGCCAGTGGCTCAATTTAAATCTCACCACCAAGACACTAAGACACCAAGGTAACGATATTAAAACTCAATCTTCGTGTCTTGGTGACTTGGTGGTTAATCTCTTTAATCTGCGTTTAGTGCCGTATTCAGCGAGTCTGGATCGAATATTGCTTCGGCGGCCATGCTCTTGTCGATGCGTTTATTCAGGCCGACCAGCACCTTGCCGGGGCCGCATTCGATCAGGCGATCCACGCCGTCGGCGGCCATTTTCTGGATCGTCTCCACCCAGCGCACCGGGTTATAAAGCTGGCGCACCAGGGCGTCGCGAATCGCGGCGGGATCGGCGGGGGCGGCGACGTCCACATTGTTGATCACGGGGATTTGCGGCGCCTTGACCTCGATCTGTTCCAGCACGGAGGCCAACTTGTCAGCCGCCGGCTGCATCAGGCTGCAGTGAGACGGTACGCTGACCGGCAGTACCAGGGCGCGCTTGGCACCGCGTTCTTTCGCCACGTTGACCAGGCGCTCGACCGCGCTCTTGTTGCCCGCCGCAACGACCTGACCGGGCGAGTTAAAGTTGACCGGCGCCAGTACCTCACCGTCGGCCGCGGCCTCACAGGCCTGAAGTACGGTGTCATCATCGAGTCCCAGGATCGCCGCCATGGCGCCTTCACCGGCCGGCACGGCGTCCTGCATCAGGCGGCCGCGTTCGGCCACCAGGCCGATCGCCTCGGCAAAATCCAGACTGCCGGCGCAGACCAGCGCGCTGTATTCACCCAGGCTGTGCCCGGCCATCACCGCCGGCATCGCCCCACCCCGCGCCTGCCAGACCCGCCAGGTGGCCACGCCCGCGGCCAGCATCGCCGGCTGGGTGATATCGGTCCGGTTCAAATCCTCGGCCGGCCCGTTTTGTACGACCTGCCATAGATCGTAACCGAGCTTGTCCGACGCCTGCGTGAAAGTCTCGCCGACCTGCGGATACGCCGCGGCCAGATCCTTCAACATGCCTTCGGATTGTGAGCCCTGCCCGGGAAAAACAAACGCCAGTGTCATTGAGTGCCTCTTTTTTGTGAATTCTGGAAATAACGCAAAGGTCGCAAAGAATTTATTATTAATTGTACAAAATCTTCGATACTTGAGATTTGTGATTCCCGTCAGTGAATTGTACATAATAAAATTATTTTACTTTGCGTTCTTGGCGTCTTTGCGCCCTTTGCGTTCCTCCCACCAATCTAGAATGTAAGCAGCGCCGAGCCCCAGGTGAAGCCGCCACCGAAGGCTTCCAGCATGATCAGTTCGCCGCGTTTGATCCGGCCGTCGCGTACGGCGATGTCGAAGGCGAGCGGGATGGAGGCCGCGGAGGTGTTGCCGTGCTCACCGACGGTGACGACGACGTTATCCATCGACATATCCAGTTTGCGCGCGGTGGCAGCGATGATGCGAATGTTGGCCTGATGCGGCACCAGCCAGTCGATCATGGACTTGTCCATGTTGTTGGCCGCCAGGGTTTCGTCGACGATACGACCCAGCGTATTGACCGCCACTTTGAAAACTTCGTTGCCCTTCATCTGGATCCGGGCGGTGCCGTCCTTGAACTGCTGTGGATGTTCGGCGATCCCGGCGGGCACGGTCAACAGTTCCTTGTACTGGCCATCGGCATGAATGTGGGTGGAATGCACGCCCGGTTCATCACTGGCGGAAAGGACTACTGCGCCGGCGCCGTCACCGAACAGCACACAGGTACTGCGATCGGTCCAGTCGATAATGTTGGAAAGCGTCTCGGCACCGACTACCAGCGCATTTTTGACCGCGCCGGATTTGATATAGAGATCGGCGACGCTCAAGGCATAAACGAAACCGGTGCAGACCGCCTGGATATCGAATGCCGGGCAGCCGTGAATATCCAGTCGTTGCTGCAACAGGCAGGCGGTGCTGGGAAAGACCCGATCGGGCGTGGTAGTGGCGACGACGATCATATCGATGTCCGCCGGCTCCAGAGCGGCGGCTTTAATAGCACGCCGTGACGCCTGTTCGGCGAGATCGCAGGTGGTCTCGTTCTCCACGATGTGGCGTTCCTTGATCCCGGTCCGATCGGTGATCCATTCGTCCGAGGTTTCCACCATCTTTTCCAGATCCTGATTGGTCAGAATCTTCTCGGGCAGGTAACTGCCGGTCCCTGTTATGCGTGAATAGATCAACTTGCCTGCCTCTCTGCCAACTGGCTCTCCAGCACCCGGGTAATCCGGGCCGGGACGTTCTTGTTCACTTCCAGCACCGCTTCGGAGATGGCGGTGGCAAAAGAATAGGAATCGGCGCTGCCGTGGCTTTTGATCACAATCCCCTGCAGCCCCAGCAGGCTGGCGCCGTTGTATTCACGGGGATCAATGCGCCGTTTGAACGCCTTTAACACCGGCATGGCGATCAGGCCGGCCAGCAGGGTCAGCGGGTTACGCTTGAATTCCTGCTTCATGTAGTAACTGATCATCTTGGCCACGCCCTCGGTGGTCTTGAGCATGACATTCCCCACAAAGCCGTCACACACGATCACATCGGCGGCACCCTTGAAAATGCCGTCACCTTCCACGTAGCCGATATAATTGAGTTTGCTCTTGGCCAGCAAGCGCGCCGCTTCCTTGACTCGCTCGTTGCCCTTGATCTCTTCCTCGCCGATATTGAGCAGGCCAATAGTGGGTTCCGATTTGTTATCCGCCGCGGCGGTCAGCGCCGAGCCCATCACCGCGAACTCGACCAGCGTCTGGGCATCGGAATCGACATTGGCGCCCAGATCGAGCACATGGGTGTGACCTTCGATGGTCGGCAAGGTGGTGCAAATGGCGGGACGATCGATGCCGGGCAGCATCTTCAATACAAACCGGGCGGTGGCCATCAGGGCGCCGGTGTTGCCGGCACTGACACAGGCCTGGGCGCGGCCTTCCTTGACCAGGTTGATGGCCACGCGCATGGAGGAATCTTTTTTGCCGCGCAGGGCCTGGGAAGGCAGTTCATCCATCCCCACCACTTCGCTGGCGTGCTGGATCGATAACCGGTCGCTGGTTTTCTTTTGCGCGGCAATCGCCTTTTCGATCACCGCTTCCTGCCCCACCAGAATCAGCTGCAGTTGCGGGTGCCGGGAAAGCGCCCTGAACGCCGCCGGCACGACGACATCGGGGCCGTGGTCACCGCCCATGCAGTCCAGTGCGATTGTGATCGGAGTGTCGGTCATCAGGCTGTCGATTCGAAAATTTCAGCGTTCCAAGCAAAGACGGGACATGGAAAGTCCATGTCCCGTATCCCTGTTGTTATCGTGTCATGCTATAACCGCCTGCCAGGGGCAGGCACCCGCGCAATGGCGCGTTATTCGCCTTTGTCGACAACCTTGCGGCCACGGTAGTAGCCGTCCGGGCTGACATGATGACGCAGGTGGGTTTCCCCCGTGGTCGGTTCAATCGACAGCGCGGTGCCGGTCAATGCATCGTGGGAACGACGCATGCCACGCCGGGACGGGGATTTTTTGTTCTGCTGAACAGCCATCTTGGATTACCTCGTTTAACCTTTATCCGGTGTTTTCAAATCGGCCAGAACCTGAAACGGATTGTCCTGACCGGCCTTGTCCTGATCTTCGTCCGGCTCCACGTAATCCTGGGCCGGACATTCCTCTAATTCATGCATCGGTATCTGCGGCAGGGCGAGGAGCAGCTCATCCTCGATGATATCCGCCAGCATCACGGGCACCGATTCCACTATAAAAGGTTCATAGCCTCCCGGCAGGCGATCCGCCTCGGCCGTGGAGCCGACAAACGCGAGTGCCAGGTCAATGTCGACCGGACAGCTCATGGCTTCAAGACAGCGTTGGCACGGCACGCTGAGATCGACCTGGATGGTGCCCTGCAAATAATGCACGCCCACCTCATCCACCCCGAAGCGCAGGCTGACCGCCGCTGCACCGCTTTCTGTCGCCAACAGGGGCAACAGACGCTTCATCTGGCGCAGGGGCAACTCCCCATCATATTCCCGGCCCTGTTCGGCCAGGCGGTAGGGGTCGACCTGTACCGGCAGCCGATCTTGCCGTCTTGACATAGGCCGCGAATTGTATCGGCGGAACCGCATGCTGTCAAAAAATTCCTTGAATATCGGGCTGTTCCGTGACCTGCGCAGCGCCGTATCAGCGCCGGGCGATCCCGGGTCGGATCGCGGCGGCTTGACAGGCCCCGAGGGTTCACTTACACAGAGAATTCCCGGTGCCGGGAGGTTTGGCACACAGATTGTAAGGCATTTGATGATCAAAAAAATCCTGATAGCCAACCGCGGCGAGATCGCGGTGCGAATCATCCGTGCCTGCGCCGAACTGGGCATCAAATCGGTGGCGGTCTATTCGGAAGCCGACCGCTATGCCCTGCATGTCAAAAAGGCGGACGAGGCCTACAGCCTGGGCCCGGACACGGTGGCCGGCTATCTCAACGCCCACCGGCTGGTCAATCTGGCGGTGGCGACCGGCTGTGACGCCCTGCATCCCGGTTATGGCTTCCTCTCGGAAAACCCGGAACTGGCCGAAATCTGCGCCCGGCGCAATATCCATTTCATCGGTCCCGAGTCGCGGGTCATCCGCCAGATGGGCGACAAGACCCAGGCCCGCGATCTGATGCGCAAAGCCGGGGTCCCCGTCACCCCCGGCAGCGACGGCAATGTCGCCGATCTGGACGACGCGGTGAACGTGGCCAGTGCCATCGGCTATCCGGTCATGCTCAAGGCCACTTCCGGCGGCGGTGGCCGGGGCATCCGCCGCTGCGACAACGAGCAGGAACTGCGGCGCAGTTACGGCCGGGTCATCTCCGAGGCCGAAAAAGCCTTTGGCAGCGCCGAGGTCTTTATCGAAAAATACATCGGCAATCCGCGCCATATCGAGGTGCAGATCCTGGCCGACCAGCACGGCAATGTCATCCATTTGCTGGAGCGGGACTGCTCCATCCAGCGCCGCCACCAGAAATTGCTGGAAATCGCCCCCTCCCCCCAGCTCACCGACGAGCAGCGCCAGTTGCTCGGCGACCTGGCCGTGCGCGCCGCGGGGGCGGTCGGCTATACCAATGCCGGCACGGTCGAGTTTTTGATGGACAGTGGCGAAAATTTCTATTTCATGGAGATGAATACCCGCCTGCAGGTGGAACACCCGGTCACTGAGGCCATCACCGGGGTCGATATCGTGCAGGAACAGATTCGCATCGCCTCGGGGCTGACCCTGAGTTTCAGCCAGCAGGACATCCGGCGCAATGGTTACGCGATTGAATTTCGCATTAACGCCGAGGATCCGAAAAACGACTTTCTGCCCAGCTTCGGGCGTATCACCCGCTACTTCGCCCCCGGCGGCCCCGGTGTGCGCACCGACGGCGCCATTTACACCGGTTACGAGATACCACCCTATTACGACTCCATGTGCGCCAAGCTCATCGTCTGGGCGCCGAACTGGGACGGTGTCATTGATCGCTCATTGCGTGCCTTGCAGGACATTGGCGTTTACGGTGTCAAGACCACCATTCCCTATCATATGGAAATCCTGCGCAATGCCGAATTTCAGTCCGGACACTTCAACACCGGCTTCGTCGAAGCCCATCCGGAGCTGGTCGACTACTCCGAGCGGCGCGATGATCGCGCCATCGCCGCGACCATCGCCGCCGCGATCGCGGCAAACATGGGGCTGTAAACCTGGTAATGTCAAAAAAAATTATACAGTCCGCTAATGAACGCAAATTTACGCGAACTACAATTATATTTAGCAACCGAACCATTCGCGTTTATTTGCGTGCATTTGCGGATTATTCTTCAACGTAACAACATCGTTAACAGCAACAGCATGAGAGCCGGATATTAATGCCCAAGGTCAAGATTACCGACACGATTCTGCGCGATGCCCATCAATCTTTGATCGCCACGCGCATGCGCACCGAGGACATGTTGCCGATCTGCGAGAAGCTGGATCAGGTCGGTTACTGGTCGCTGGAGGTCTGGGGCGGCGCAACCTTCGATGCCTGCGTGCGGTTTTTAAAAGAAGATCCCTGGGAGCGACTGCGCCGGTTGCGCGAAGCATTATCCAACACGCAACTGCAGATGCTGTTGCGCGGTCAGAACCTGCTCGGTTATCGCCACTACGCCGACGATGTGGTGCGCGAATTCGTGGCCCGGGCCGCCGATAATGGCATGGATATTTTCCGCATCTTCGATGCCATGAACGATCTGCGCAATATTCGCGTCTCGGTCGAAGCAGTCAAACAAAGTGGCAAACACGCCCAGGGTGCCATCTGTTATACCACCAGTCCGATTCATACCCTCGATCGCTTTGTACAACTGGGCAAAGACATGCAGGAGATGGGTTGCGACAGTGTTGCCATCAAGGACATGGCCGGACTGTTAACCCCGAACGTGACCGCGCAACTGGTCTCGGCGCTGGTCAGCGAACTGGATATTCCGGTTTTCACCCATTCGCACGCTACTGCCGGTCTGTCCGACATGTGTCATTACAAGGCGGTGGAAAACGGCGCCGCCGGTTTTGATACCGCCATTTCTTCGTTTTCCGGTGGTACCAGCCATCCGCCCACCGAGAGCATGGTCGCCGCCTTCAAGGATACCGAATACGATCCGGGTCTTGATCTGCCGTTGTTGCAGGAGATCGGGTTTTACTTTCGCGAGGTGCGCAAGAAGTATCAACAGTTCGAAAGCGAATTCACCGGTCTGGATACCCGCGTGCAGGTCAACCAGGTCCCCGGCGGCATGATCTCCAACCTGTCGAACCAGTTAAAAGAACAGGGTGCCCTGACCCGTATGAACGAAGTCCTCGAGGAGATCCCGCGGGTGCGCAAGGAACTGGGGTATCCGCCGCTAGTCACGCCCACCTCGCAGATCGTCGGCAGCCAGGCGGTGATGAACGTGCTCGCCGGCAAGCGTTATGCGACCATCACCAACGAGGTGAAACACTATTTACAGGGCCGCTACGGCCAGGCACTGGGTGAGATCAGTCCGCAGGTGCAGCACATGGCTATCGGCAACGAGGAGGTCATCAAATGCCGCCCCGCCGATCTGATCCCGCCGGAAATGGACAAGCTGCGCAAGGAGATCGGCGCCCTGGCCAAATCGGAAGAAGATGTGCTGACCTACGCCATGTTCCCGGAACTGGGCCGTGATTTTCTGCAACAGCGCGAGGACGGCAAGCTGATCCCTGAACCGCTTGAGCCGCCCAACATCAACAGTGCCAATGGACAAAAAGCCGCCACCGAATTCAACGTCACCCTGCATGGCGAGAGTTATCACATCAAGGTGACCGGGCGCGGTTATCCCAAGGAACACCTGCGTCCTTACTACGTTACTGTCGATGGTGTACCCGAGGAGATCCTGCTCGAATCGCTGGATGAGATATCCCTCGGCGGCGAAGGCGGCGATGAACGCCACGCCCGTTCCGCCGCCGGCAAGCGTCCCCGGGCCACAACCCCCGGCCACGTCTCCACCTCCATGCCCGGCACCATCGTCGACGTGCTGGTCAACGTCGGTGACGAAGTTGAAGCCGGCGATCCGGTATTGATCACCGAGGCAATGAAAATGGAAACCGAGATCCAGGCGCCAATAAAAGGTATCATCAAGGCCATCCACGTCACCAAGGGCGAAAGCGTCAACCCGGACGAGGCGCTGGTGGAAATCGAATAAACAAAATAAATTAACCACGAAGACACCAAGACACGAAGTAATTATTCTGGTTTTCTTCGAGACTTCGTGACTTCGTGGTAATAAAACGTCAAATTGTAAAAGCTAATCATCTATGAGTAATAAACTGGTCCTCGCTTCCACGTCGCCGTTTCGCAAGGCTATCCTGGAAAAATTCGGTGCCCCGTTCGATACTGCTTCTCCCGAGGTGGACGAAACTGTACGGGCTGGTGAGTCCGCCGAACAGCTGGTCGAACGCCTGGCCGAAGCCAAGGCTCGCGCGGTGGGCGATCAATTCCCCGACGCGCTGATCATCGGCTCCGATCAGGTGGCAGTCATCAATGGTCATATCCTCGGCAAACCCGGCGAACATGACAAAGCTGTCGAACAACTGCGTGCCGCCTCCGGTAAAACTGTGACTTTCCTCACCGGCCTGTGTCTCTACAACAGCCAAACCGAACATGCCCAGTGTGAGGTCGTACCTTTCAAGGTTCACTTTCGCCTGCTGGATGACAGCCAGATTGAAAACTATTTACAAAAAGAGCATCCCTACAATTGCGCCGGCAGTTTTAAATCCGAGGGACTGGGCATCGCCCTGTTCGAGAAACTCGAAGGCGACGATCCCAACACCCTGATCGGACTACCGTTGATCAGACTGATACGGATGCTGGAAAAAGAAGACTGGAAAATAATCTAGAAGAATTGTAATTTATACGTAAGCATAAAAAAGGGCGGTTATACCGCCCTTTTACAACAGGTATTACTCAATTACAGCATCATGAGTTGTTGTTGGATATTTCTATTGAGATTTTGGACCCAGCCATTGTAATTGGAATGGATATTGGTACCGTCATAGTCGAGATTAGTGGAATCCTTGTACTGGATTGAATAACTCTTGGTGTTATAAGTAATATCCACTACAGCAACATGACTCCGTATGAGCAGGCGCCCTTCCATCTTGCCCGGTGCTATCTTCTTGATGTTCCAGCCTAATGAGGCACCAGCTCGAATAATGGCTTTCTCTACCTGTTCCATCGAAGGCTTGTTCTGCAGGGAAATTGCGGCATCATCGACATTCATAACCGGATTGGAACGACAGCCAGTCAGTGCGGCAACCGCCACCAGCAACCCCATCATCATCCATTTCGAGAATTTCATTTTCCCTCCTGTCTATATTTTGTGTTGTACTATGTATGCTAAACTAGCACAAAAATAGTGTATAAAATTCTTCAATCACATGTCCAGCAACTACGCCATCATTATTCCTGCTTTTAACGAGGCCAGGACGCTACGCGATATTGCCGAATCTGCATTAGAGTTCTCTAATATTGTGATCGTGGTAAATGATGGTTCGCAGGATGAAACGTCGCTGGTGGTTAAAGATCTACCCATCAAACTGATTGAACACGCACAAAACCAGGGTAAGGCGGCAAGCCTCTGGGATGGCATCCAGGAAGCGAGAAAACATCAGCTCGACTACTATATTACACTCGATGGTGATGGCCAGCATGCGCCGTCTGACATTCCTCGCTTGCTCAGTAAACTGGAACAACATCCGAACGATATCATTATCGGTGCGCGTCTGGCGGACAAGTCGGCAATCCCGGCAAAACGCTACTATGCCAACCGGATTGCCAACTTCTGGCTGGCCTGGGCAGCGGGTTACCCGATGTCCGACAGTCAGTCCGGGTTCAGGATCTACCCTGCCCGGCTGTTTGAGGATCTCGAAATATCCACTTCGAAGCGTAGCAGCTTCGTTTTCGAGAGTGAGATTCTAATCAAGGCAGCGCAACGGGGCATCAAGAGCAAGGCTGTCAGCATACCGGCGATCTATACCCAGGATGCGCGGCCAAGTCACTTTCGTGGGGTCAGGGATATCACACTGATTACGCTCATGGTAGCCCGACATCTGCTACTTCGAGGAATGTATCCGCAAGGCCTGTATCGCTCGGCAATCAAACCCCGATTATTACCCGATTATCAGGGCAAACCTGAATATGCCGGTTATCTTATGGGTTTGCTCTCCACACTGGTCATTATTATGACCCTCGGCATCTCTCTACTGGGGAGCCTCTTGTATGTCAGAAAAATAGCCAGAACGGCAATATGCCGTGCAGACTACGATTTCGTGGTGATACTTGGTAAACAACTGAAAAACAACAAACCGGATCGAGAATACATCGAACGACTGGAAACGGCATACCAACTTTATGACAAGAACAGCCATCTCGAATTTTACCTGCTAGGCGGGATTACCACGGATTCGGAAATCAGCGAATCAAGCGCGGGGGCGGACTATCTGATAGAACAGGGTGTAAAACCTGCACAGATTCATTGCGAGGAACAATCGCGCAATACGCTGGAAAATCTGGCACAACTTCGCGAAAGTTTTCCTTCTAGCGACCTGGAGATCATCCTGATCACGAGCCCTTACCATCTTGCGCGCGCTGGCTTCATGGCCAGGCAATTCGGGTTTAAGGTTAGCCTCTGTCCGGCAAATACAATCAACTCAAAGAATATGATCGCAAGATACATCGGTGAAGCGATTTTACTGCACTGGTATATTACAGGGCTCTTATATTCCAGAATAACCCATAATAGAGCCTGGCTATCGCGCATTAGTGCCAGATAATCGCCAGGTTCACAATAATAAAGCCCCGCGTTTATATCATGGCACCGTTCACACCGATAACCTGTCCGGAAACATAGCCGGCAGCCTCAGAGGCCAAAAATGCAACTACGCTGGCGACTTCCTCCGGCTTACCCGATCGCGACATCGGTACCAGGCGCTTTATCGTGTCCTTATCAAATATTTCCTCCGTCATTGCGCCTTCGATGATACCCGGTGCGACAACATTGACAGTAATACCACGTGATCCCATTTCCTGGGCCATCGACTTGGAAGCACCAATCAACCCCGCCTTGGTGGCAGCATAGTTGGCCTGACCACGGTTTCCCATAACTCCGGCAACAGATGAAATATTGATAATTCGCCCCCAGCGGGATTTTATCATGGGTAAAAGAAGGGGTTGAGTGACATTAAAAAAGCCGGTGAGATTTACATCAATAACATTATCCCATTGTCTACCCTGCATTCCTGCCATTACCGCATCATCATGAATACCGGAATTGTTAACCAGCACCTGAATGGTGTCGGACTCGAGAAGCTCTTCAAGTCTGGCGTTTGTCTCATCCCTGTCAGTGATGTCAAACTGAATGGGACACGCATGGCCACCATTATGCTGGATGTCGTCAGCCGTGCGTTTGGCCTGTTCATAATTGGAATTTGCATGTACATAGACAAAACAGCCAGAAGCAGCAAGGGATCGGGCAATCGCGCCACCAATATCTCCGCTACCACCAGTGACCAGAGCACGTTTCATGAATGTTCTCCGTTTACGATATTACCAAATACTGTAGCACGCCCCGAGGCCAGTTTAGTTGTACCGGCAGTTACTGAAAACTCATAAATCATATTCTTTCCATCGGAATAGAGCTTACTGGCGATGATAACAAGTTCGTCAGGAATATCCGACAAATCACCATCAACAAGATGAACGCCCTTCAAGCCAGCAAGATAGCCGCCTTGAGATCCATTCTGTAGCTCGTTCACCAGGCTGCCATGAATTGCCATAGCCTGTGCGCCATATTCAATCAAGGCAGACATAGGCAGTTTGTATTTATTACGTAATGGGTTCTGAGTATCAACGTGTGTGCGGGATCTGCATGTAATAGAGTCCTGATCCCAGTCACTGACACGTTCGATAAGACACATAGCACCGGCATGCGGAATTCTCTGGCAAATCGATTTTGTTCCAACCAAAGACTTGTCTGATTTACTCATGAATAATGATACCGGTTAGGCAGATAATTTTGATGCTGATACAATCACAGTATTTTTCAAAAAATCCCTTCGCTGTCAATCAATCGAGGAGATCAGCCAGGATGTAAGAAAGCTTAAAAAAATCCCGGCTACAATCACGCTTCCCATAGCGGATAAAACAGGTATCGAGGAGAACGCAAGAAACAGGAATAAAGTCACCGTTGTAATTACGCTCACGCTAACGGCATGAAAACTTCTAGCAAAAACATCCGCTTGCCCACGGCTATGGTCAAAAAAAAGACTGTAGTCAAGGCCCATACCAATTACAAGAAATATAGCCATAAGATGGAATATATTCAGACCCTGCCCACCCAGTAGCCCTGCAGCAAGGCCGCCTGCCACACCAATGAATACCGGAGTAATTACACGCAGCGAAATCATGAGCTGCCTGCTGTATAAAAAAACAACAACAGCGAGAAAGACCATAACCAGATAAACCGCAGACAAGGTTCTATCTCGATATTTCTCGAATAAGTTGCTAACTTGATCTTTTATATTGACATGATATTGACGGACATCTGGATTTTCCTCCAACCACTGCATAAATCGTTTCGGTGATGATAGTCCGCTAACACGAATGGCAGACAACCAGCCGTCATGAGTTTGAATAAGCCCTTGTCTGACAAAAGGCCCGACTGGCGTGCCTAGAATTTCGTCATAGGTTAAAGAGTTCTGTCGCTTTGTATTTTGCGACAGTTCAATAAAACCCTGAAAAGCAGATGGTTTGAAAGGCATATTTTCGACTGCGGATCGCAGATTCTTCTGTAGTTCATCAGGTTCAGGAATGCTACTTTTCCGAGCCTTTTGTCGCCTGGCTGACGGTAGAAAGTCTGTCACAGGAACGACAGCATTGACAATGCCCTCACTAACCAAATCCTGGAGTTTTCTGGCAAGTTGTTCGGTGGATACCAGTACGCGCTGAAAGTCTGAATCAGAAATAACAAAGACATCAGATACTTCGAAACCGCCAATTAGATTTCTTAACTTCGCGTCCTGCTTCTTCACTTCACCAGAGACAGGACTGATTGCATCAACGCTATCATTCCAGTATATATCACGTTGTATCCAGGGTAATGAAACAGCTATGATAACCAATAACAGAACAATTATAGAATAAGGTGGAAGGATTTTCGGAAGTGACTTAAACAGCCTTGGCTTTACTTTTTCCGGATTGATAATCTCGGGCAAAAAATACCGGGTTATCAGCAAAGCGATAATCAGCCCGGTACATGCGTAAACAGCCAGCTGAGAAAGACCTTCAAAGCCACTGAACAGTAATATCAGAAATGCAGCGGCGGAGCTAAATCCGCCCAGACGCAAAATCGGCCATATTCGGTTCGCCGTGACGCATAATTTCTCGTCGGGATATTTATGGCTGAACAGATGCACAGGATAATCAAGCGCAACGCCAAGCATCGTGATCCCAAAAGCGATGACAACACCATGAACACTATTAAAAACAATCTGAGTAATAGCCAGAGCAGCCAGTGCGCCAGTTACCAGAGGAATACCTGAATACCACACAAGAGAGACCGACCGATAAGCAAGCCAAAATACCAACACTAAAAGCAAAGGAATTGCCCAGCTCAACCTTTGAGTGACCTTTTTTATTTCATTGCGCGTCGCAACAGCGATTGCACCAGGCCCGGTCATGTCAAGACGTGCATTTCCTGCTGGCGTCAATTTCTGGAATGTACTTTGCAGTACTCTCTGAATCTGCTCGATCGTATCGAGACCAACATCAGGGCTTGTGAAGTCAACACGAAGTATTGCACCTACTTCTGGTGCGTACCAAACCGGATATTGCTCATTCAGATTTGACTGGCGATCGAGTGATTTAAAATACGATTTAATAGATAAGTAAGGATCTGATTTTATTAAATCACCAATTAATGGGCCCTGCCCTTGGCGAAGTTCTGATATCCGGTGTCTAAATGCGTTTTTCAGCCCAGCCACAGACCAGTCAGTATCAACTAACAGAAAACGTTTCTCTTCGAGCACCTCGAGTTGAGAATCATCAAATCCTTCCTCACCGTTCTGGAGTATGACGCTATCCGCGGTTACAGAAAATTCTTCACGCAAAGCTTTGCTCAGTCTAATCAGCTCCTCGGAGCTTGTGCCAGAAATAATAACAAACATTGCTGAAGATTCATGCCCGCTCAACAGCTCACTTTGCAGCCCATGAAAGGCACCACCTTCCTTGTCAGACGGCATAAACTGTTTTAAATCCGTGACTGTATGCAAATGAAAAACAAGATATATTGACAACAGGACAGTCGTCAAAAGCCATACCGCATGAAGCGTTAAAGGTTTGATTTTATTCATTCAGGATCGATGCGGGTTATGTGAGCATCACCATTTACATAGACAACCTCAATCTTTCTAAGCTCGTCTTTATGACCGCCAACCGTGATTTTTCTGACTTTATTTTGGCTGTATGTCAATTTTGGAAAAAGCTCTATAACCCATGACTGAAAATTATTATCAGAATGCCGAAATTGATAAAGAAATATTCTATCAAGTGCGGCACGATCACCCTGCAACAGAGCCCGCAGGGCATAGATACCCATTGCGAGTTCAGGATGTTCAGATAACCGGATGTGCTTTACTGTTTCACCCTCCTCAACTTTTACAGAATCCCGTGATACGGTGTAGGTTAAAGATTCAGGTGAAATAACTTTTTTAATTAAAAGATCCGGCCTTTTAAAGTACAACTTACCATGACTGATGATATCTTGATCAAGATAATCAGCCCGCCAGATATCGGTAAAATCTGCGGTCATATCGGCATTCGCCGATATTTCATCCAGACGTTTATCTAGAAAATCCGCTTGCACCAAACTGGCAAGGCTTAGCGTTATAACGAAAAGCCAAAACCGACTCACCTGACTCTCCAGTAATCGTAAAAATTGAACCAGTTATAGGGATAATGACTCAGGATATGCTCAACCTGAAAAATATAATCACTTGTCAAATTCTGAATAATTACATCTCTTTGGTTTCTTGGCACTGTTACCGGGTCACTTAGCTTTTTGAGAGTTATATGATAGTGGTTATCGCCGACGTATGTCGCAAAAAAAACAATAATTGGCACGCCTAGAATCAATGACAGGGTAAACGGGCCAGACGGAATCTCGACTTCACCTCCAAGTAAGCAGCATCGAGTCAACCTCTCACCGGGTACAACTCTGTCAGCGAGTAAACCAATCACGCCACCACTCTCAACGACTTCTTGTGCCTGAAGCAAGGCATTTGTATCTGAAATATTGATAACAGAACTGGCGATATCACTGTTTAAATCATCCAGTATCCGGGTAATCATTGCGTTGTGATTACGATACATCAGTATTTTCAGATCAAGATCCGCCTGCTTTATAGCAAGACAGCGCATAGCCTCAAAACTACCAACATGAGCACCCAGTAACATAGCGCCGCTGTTACTATCCAGCACAGAAATCGCCTCTGGATCGAGATTGTAACTGATTTTGAACTTTTCGAATTTACCTGTAATAAAATAAACTCGATCCAGAATCACCGAGGCGAAAGTATAGATGTGCTTGTAAATTGATCGTATATCACTTGATGTTTTTGGATTACGATGAAGGTAGTCCGATGAAGCGGCACGAGCTACCGGAGAGAACAAGAGAAAGTATAAACTGATTGGCCACAACCAAATACGAGTGATAGTCCTCGGCATATTAAGAGCGAATTTGCATATAAACTTTAATAGAAATGGGTTGCTTCGCTCTTTTTGTGCATCCCAGCTTTTAACCATTATTATACCCGTTTGATGCAAGTCTGATTTTTCCCGAAATCACCCTTGTGCCATCGACTTCGCAGGTGAAGTCGTATAAAGAATCTTTTTTGCGAACGAATTGGGTTGTAACTTTTTGTTCGGGAAAAATGGGGGCATGAAACTTGATTTGAGGAAAACCACAAATATAATAATTACCGAGCTCTCTTAGCAGCCCTTCTGACATCAAATCAAGAGCTACAACACCAGGAACAATCGGACGCCCGGGGAAATGTCCTTCCAGGCAAGGGTGATTTCCTGGAACTTCAAAAGATGAGTTAATCATTAGAGTGTGGAGCGATGTGTATTAAAATAACTCAACCAGCGTTATTTACTCATGCTCGCATTTGACTCAACATATGATGCCAACATACGCAGGGATGAGAATATATTCTCAATGTCCGGGTTATCTGCTCGCAGAGTTATGCTATATTTGCGGGATAGCGCAACTGACAGCTCAAGCGCATCAATGGAGTCCAGACCAAGTCCTTCATTAAACAAAGGTTCTTCGGGGTTAATGTCCTCAACTTCCATATCCTCCAGGTTAAGTGATTCAATAATCAAACCTGCTATTTCGTTTTCAAAATTCGTCATCCCCACGAAAACACCTCTTATTAAATTCACACCAGTTTGTTATAATCCGACAAGCAAAAAATCAGATAAGGCAACGACTGCATAAAATGTTACCCGGCAGCGGATATACTGTTATCCAGACTGTGTAGTTATAATTTCCCACCGGTTTGCAGTATGATTAATTTGTTTATTCAACATAATTGACTAATCAGTTATTTCAAATAAATCGCCAACCTGACAATCAAGAAAACGACACAGTTTATTGAGGACACCGATCTCGATTCGCTGCGCTGTTTCCTGATACAAGCGAGTAATTGTGCCACGACTTATCCCTGTCTCACGTGCCACATCGGATATCTTCAGCTTCTTTTCACCCATTATTTTTGAAAGATGACATTTAACCATGAACGCTTTCTTTTATAAGAATATTAAATGAAGCTAATGTGATCCATAGCAGCACATTATGCGTTAAAGGGGTTCAATATGTTGCATGAAGAACTATATTAGATATGCTCGAGCACCGTCAATAGTCAGATTATGATTGTGGGAGAGAAAATCATTAAGAATCGGACTCTGATGCGTCGGGAATTGTGAATAATCTGCAAGGTTATACGGCATAACGTTGTAACTCATTCGCAATTTACGCATTGTATGTAATTATTCGATTGATTTAGCATGAAAGTCTGTATATAAATTTGATTTTTTCAGAACAAAAATGTAAATGGCCAAATAGATTTTCATGTCGCAGAATTTTCTTATCGCCAGATCCCTGTTTTGTTTTCTTTGTTCGCTCATGCTTGCGGCATGTTCGTATCTACCGAATGCAAGTAATCCAATGAAAGTGACTTGGCATCATTCCAAGAATAATGACAGCCGACAACTTGTCATACTATTACCAGGAATCTGGGATAAACCTACTGAATTTGTTGATCATGGTTTTATTGAAATTGCACGCAAAAATAATATTGAGCACGACTTTCTTTTAGTAGATGCGAACATTACGTATCTAATACGCGGCAATTTTTCTCAACGCTTCATAGCTGACGTTATCACCCCGGCACTAGATAAAGGTTATAAGTCTTTCTGGCTAGTGGGTATATCATTGGGGGGATATAATGCACTTTCTTATTATCTGGATCATCCTGAAGCAATAGAAGGAGTCGTGCTTTTGTCACCTTATATTGGCGTAGACAAAGAAGAGGATCTTCTCCATCAAATACGCCAATATGTCAACAAGGATGATTTACCTTCCGTTACTCAGCGAATCCCTTATACCAACTGGGAACGCCTTGCCGCTTTCGAAAAACATGGCTCTTTGAAAAATATTTATCTGGCCTATGGCCGCCAGGATAAATTTGCACCAAGGTACAGCGAGTTCGAACAACTTCTGCCTCACGAGAATATTCATGCTATTGATGGTGTTCATGATTGGCGAACCTGGTCCAGACTTTGGGAAGAACTTCTGAAAATGAACATGATAAAACCCCTGCAATCCGCGACTACCCAAACACCATAGAGCTAACAGTTTTACCGAATCGATTTACCGTCCAGCCCCATTGTTTTGCTTATAGCCTGACCCATGGCGGCGCCGAACTGGCGGGTGAAACGTTCGAAGAAATCGGGCCTGGGGGTATAGTCGACAATATTTTCCGCCTGGATGACCTCGCGTGCGACGTAGCTGCTGCTGCCGAGACCGTCGATCAATCCCAGTTCGAGACTTTCCTCGCCGGTCCAGATCAAGCCGCTGAACAGCATCGGATCATCGACCAATCTGTCGCCGCGCCCTTTTTTGACCGTGTCGATAAACTGTTGGTGAATGTTGTTCAGCATACCTTTGATATGCTGCACATCGTCTTCTTTTTCCGGGCTAAAGGGATCGAGAAAGCCTTTGCTTTCGCCGGCGGTGTACAAACGTCGTTCGATGCCCAGCTTGTCGATGGCTTCGGTAAAACCAAAGTTGTTCATGATCACGCCGATGGAACCGACGATACTGGCCTTGTCGGCATAGATCTCATCCGCGGCGGCGGCAATGTAATACCCACCGGAGGCACCGATATCGGTGATAACCGCATAGACTTTCGTGTTGGGATACTGTTCGCGCAGCCGAACAATCTCATCATTGACGTAGCCGGCCTGAACCGGGCTGCCGCCGGGGCTGTTAATGCGCAGGATAACTCCCTGCACTTTTTCGTTTTTAAATGCCTTGCGTAGACCGGTGACAATGTTATCGGCACTTGCTGACTGGTCGTCGGCGATCACACCGTTAATCTCAACCAGCGCGGTATGGTTTTTACCGGTCAGGGCCGCCCCTGCCGAGTCGGGTTTGACGAAGGTCGTGAAGTAGACCAGAAACAGATAGGAAATAAACAGGAGCATGAAGAATATCTTCCAGCGGCGACTTTTTTTCTGCTCATTCAGCGCCGCAAAAGCCAGACGATTGATAACATCCTGCTGCCACTGTTGACTGGAAGATTCGGGGGACCTTTGTTCGTCATTCATGCTGTCGGTTCCATTCTTATCCATATTGATTTGTTGTGTTTCTGGCGCCACCAGAAAATAACGGCATCAGGCTGCCAGATTGACTTTCTCTTTCAGCCAGCCATGCAATTGCTCAATACTGTCCAGGCAATCCAGGGGCTGGCAATCCAGCAAGCGCTGCTTTTCATGAACACCGTAAGTGACAGCCAGGGATTTGACACCGGCGTTGCTGGCCATTTGTAAATCGTATTCAGTATCACCGATCATCAGTGCCCTGTCCGCCTCCACGCCCAGGTGATCCATGATTTCATGCAACATCTGCGGATGGGGTTTGGAGTGACATTCGTCCGCGCAACGGGTGATATGAAAGTATTCATCCAGACCTGTCTGCTGCAACACCTTGTTCAGGCCATTGCGTCCCTTGCCGGTTGCCACGGCCAGGAAATGACCAGTCTCGTGCAGTTCTTCAACCATCGCTCTGGCGCCGGCGAACAGTTCCGAAGGCTGTCGGGGCGATTCGAGAAAGTGATAACGATAGCGAGCCGTTAGTTGCAACAACTCGGCGCTGCTGCCTTGCGGATACAGGGTGCGCAAAGCTTCCTGCAGGCCCAGCCCGATAATGTTTTTCAGTTCAGCGTCGCTGCGGGACTCGAGCTGGAGATCCTCGATCGCGGCGCGCATGCAGGTCAGGATCTCCCCTTCCGAGTCCATCAGGGTGCCATCCCAGTCGAAAATGATCAGTTGTGTGTTATTCATGGAACTCCAGTTTCAGTTCAGTCAAAACATCATGCAATGACGCCTCCAGCGGCGCGCTCACATCAATATGGGGGCCATTGTCGTCAAATGCAAATACCAGCCGTCGGGCATGCAAAAACAGTCGTTTTAATCCCAGTCCGCGCAACTGTTTGTTGAAATTTTCATCACCGTACTTGTCATCGCCGGCAATCGGGTGACCTTCGTGGGCGGCGTGTACCCGGATCTGGTGAGTACGCCCCGTTTCCAGTTTGATATCGACCAGCGAGGCGGTCGGATTAACCGCCAGAGGCCGAAACAGGCTGGTGGCGGCCTTGCCCTCGGAATCGACGCGCACGATGCGCTCGCCCGAAGAGAGCACATTCTTTTTCAGCGGGGCCTGAATGCGGGCCGGGCCGCCATGCCATTCCCCTTTGAGCAGCGCCAGATAATGCTTGTCGATACGGTTTTCACGCAGCAACTCGTGCAGAGTCCGCAGTGCGCTGCGTTTTTTGGCGATAATCAGGCAACCGGAGGTATCCCGATCCAGCCGGTGGACCAGCTCCAGAAACGGCGCCTCCGGACGCAATGCCCGCAGGCCCTCGATGACCCCGTAACTGATTCCGCTGCCGCCGTGGACCGCCAGTCCACTGGGCTTGTTCAGAATCACGATCCGCTTGTCCTCGAACAGGATGCTGGATTCGATCTGGCGCAATACCCGCTCGGCCGGTGTAGTGACTGCCTTCTCGCCCAGACGCACGGGCGGAATACGCACCTGATCCCCTTCCCTGAGCCGATACGGCGCCTGGATGCGGCCCTTGTTCACCCGTACCTCGCCCTTGCGCAGAATACGGTAAATCAGGCTGCGTGGCGCGCCCTTGAGCCGGGTAAGCAGGAAGTTATCGATGCGCTGGCCGGCCTGTTCCGGACCGATTGTGACCAGTTTAACCCCTGATGAGGCCGGATTGCTGCTTTTTGTCGCCATATTGCGCGCTATTCTAGCATTTCTTATCGAAAGATTGATGCTCTGGCACAACACTGATATATTCGGCAGACTCTCGGCCAATCCGGGAGCGCGCTGCTGCTGTATCTCTGAATGAATACAGGACAGCGCAGACGGTCAAAAACCGGTTTTCCATCATCTGCCTCGGGCAGGTGATCTCAGTAAGATAAATGTGGCTATTCGCGACCTGTTAACATGACGAATAGCCGTGGTTGAACATACGCGCTCCCCGGGTACCGCGACACGTTTCGCGACCGGGTGGGCAGACCAGCACGAAACCGGGTGAGTCTCGCGTATCACGCCGGCTGTCGGCGATTTTCGGCTTCGTGCAGCAGAAGGTCTGTTGTGGCATTGCCCACCGGTCCGGATCCATCCGACCGGGGTTAGAGCGCATGCACGCATAAAGGTTATACAATGAAAAGAATGTTGTTCAACGCAACTCAACCCGAAGAGTTGCGTGTTGCGCTGGTCGATGGCCAGCGACTTTACGATCTGGATATCGAAACCACTGCCCGCGAATCCAAGAAATCCAATATCTATAAAGGCAAGATTACCCGCATCGAGCCCAGCCTCGAGGCCGCCTTTGTCGATTACGGCGCCGAACGTCACGGTTTTTTGCCGCTGAAGGAAATCTCCCGCGAGTACTTCCGCGACGGGGTCGATCCCGGCGGCAAGCTGAATATCAAGGATGCGGTCAAGGAAGGCCAGGAGCTGGTCATCCAGGTGGCCAAGGAAGAGCGTGGCAACAAGGGCGCGGCCCTGACCACTTTCATCAGCCTGGCCGGGCGTTATCTGGTCCTGATGCCGAATAACCCGCGTGCAGGCGGGGTCTCCCGCCGCATCGAGGGCGACGATCGCAACGAAGCGCGCGACGCCCTCGCCCAGCTGGAAATTCCCCAGGACATGGGCATCATCATTCGCACCGCCGGCGTCGGCAAGAATGTCGAAGAGCTGCAGTGGGACCTGGATTATCTGCTCAATCTCTGGAAAGCGATCAAGGAGGCCTCCGAGCAGAAAAGCGCGCCGTTTCTGGTCTATCAGGAAAGCAATCTGATCACCCGTTCGATTCGCGACTATTTCCGCAATGACATCAACGAAATCATCATTGATGAGCCCAAGGTTTATGAACAGGCCCGCGAGTTCATGAACCAGGTGATGCCGCATAACCTGAACAAGATCAAGCTGTATCAGGATCCGGTGCCACTGTTCACGCGTTACCAGGTCGAATCCCAGATCGAATCGGCCTTCCAGCGCGAGGTGCGCCTGCCTTCCGGCGGTTCGGTGGTGATCGATCATACCGAGGCGCTCGTCTCCATCGACATTAACTCCTCGCGCGCCACCAAGGGAGCCGACATCGAGGAGACCGCGCTCAATACCAATCTGGAAGCGGCCGAGGAGATCGCCCGCCAGCTGCGCCTGCGCGATATGGGTGGCCTGGTGGTTATCGACTTTATCGACATGACACCGGCGCGCAATCAGCGTGAAGTGGAAAACCGGCTGCGCGAGGCGTTAAAAGCCGATCGTGCCCGGGTCCAGATCGGCCGTATCTCGCGCTTCGGGCTGCTGGAAATGTCGCGCCAGCGCCTGCGTCCCTCGCTGGGCGAATCCAGCCAGATCATCTGCCCGCGCTGCAGCGGTCACGGCACCATTCGCGGTATTGAGTCCCTGGCCCTGTCGATTCTGCGACTGGTCGAAGAAGAATCCATGAAGGAAAAAACCGCCCGCGTCATAGCGCAATTGCCCGTCGACGCCGCGACTTTCCTGTTGAATGAAAAACGCGATGTACTGCAGGAGATCGAAAGCCGCCAGAAGGTCAAAATCCTGCTGATCCCGAACATCGATCTGGAAACCCCCCATTTCGAAGTGACCCGTATTCGCGATGACGATCCCTCGCTGGAGGAAAATAAACAAAGCTTCCAGATGGTCGAACGCCAGGATGAAGAAGGCCTGGATACCCTGTCCGCCTCCATCAGCTCCACGGCCACACCGCCGGAAGAGCCGGCGGTCAAATCCGTGGCGCCGGCGACCCCGCGACCGGTCGCAGCAACGCCCGTTCAACCCGGCCTGCTGGTTCGCCTGTGGCGTGCCCTGTTTGGCACCGGTGAATCCCGGCCGCGCAAACCGGCCCGCCAGGAAACGGCCAGCGGTAATCGTCCCCGTCGCAAAACCACCGCCGGCGAAGGCCAGCGCCGCAAGCCGCAGCAAAATCGGCGTAATCAAAATGGTGGCGGTCAGAGTCAGAGCAGCAATAAACCGGCGACCAAACAGGCCGAAAGTAAACCAACCGGTGAAGCTGCGGCCCAGAGCGATGAGACCAAATCCAAATCGGCGGACAGTGGCGCCCCGGGCGACCAACAGCAACAGCGCAGCTCCAGCAGCCGGCGCGGACGCCGTGGGGGTCGGCGGCGCCGCCGTTCATCCTCAGGCGAAAACCGCGGTGATGATCAGCCACAAAGCGGCAATGGACAACAAGGCACATCGGATAAAACCGCCAAAACGGATAACAAGCCGGACCAGGATAAATCCGGCCAGCCCGACAACAAGCCGTCCGGACAGGATAAGCCCGGCAAATCGGACAAGCAGCCCGAACAGGACAAGTCCGGCAAGTCGGACAAGAGCGAGCCAAGTGGCAAGACCGAAACCAAAGGTAGCGCAGCGCGATCCGGCGGTGGCAACCGCAACGACAGAAAGAGCGATAACAGCGGCTCGCATCCCCGTATGCGCGCCAGCGACCGGGGCGAGGAAACCCGTGCGCGAGATAAACGCGATACCCCGCAGGCAAACGATAACGCGACCCCGAGCGCGGTGGAGAAAAACGACGCTCCCACGCCACCGACAGGCCAGGCCGATCAGGGCGACACCGGCGGTAGCACTGCACCGGTTAATCAACCGGCGGAAAAACCGGACAACCAGCCCGAACCTTCATCGGCGTCGGCCAATGAAAGCCCCGCTGCCGCTGCACCGACGCCAGCGCCTGCGACAGAAACGCCAACACCGGCTTCCAAACCGGCCGCGTCTGAAAACACCACTGGCAGCGAGTCAAAACCCGCCGACAACAAACCGACAGATGCCTCACTGGTACAGGTGGAAACCCGCACCCCGGCCAATCAAGAGTCGGGCAATTCGGATGACGAGCGCCACCGGCAAGCCGACAGCAGCCGGAATGCTGCAGACAAATCAGACAACTGATCAGGCGTCGAGGTTGACCAAAAAAAGGAGGCTCAGGCCTCCTTTTTTATTGGGGAAAAACAACGGTCAGCCGTTATTCAAGTTCAGGCCAACGGTAAACGGCAATAATACTCTCGCAGAGACGCACAGCGCGCTGAGTATGAGCAATATCCGATTACTTGGCGCCGTAGCGTCCTGGCGTGAGATAACTCTTTTCTTCTACTGCAACCGGACCAAAACAGACACCACGATCGCAACACCGAACACACCGACACTCACTGAAAAAGCAGCATGCCGCAACGACATAACCTGGTTATGTCTTGCCGCCAAAGGCGGTGAGTTACCAGAGTTGAATTAAACCCAGAACAGGCTCACACCTCCTGCAGCACAAGCGGCCACAGCCACCGGCAACAGACGCCAGAACATTTGCCGTCCGGCAATAAACAGTGCCAGCGCGGTTTTAAACAGCGTATTGACGATTGCCGCGATGACAATCCCGCGCACGGCGGTTGCATCCGCCAGATCGCTTTTGGCCATGGAGGCCAACGACAGGGTGATCGCGTCCACATCGGCAACACCGGAGATCAAGGCCACCAGATAGATGCCTGCTTCACCCAGCCAGTCCATGGCGGCCTCGGCAAGAAACATTACCGCCGCCAACAACAGGCCGAACTGCAACGCCATCTTGATTTGAAACGGATTGGTCACCGACAATTCCCCGTCGCCTGACTGCTCCTTGCGATGCCAGATGATAACAACCCCGGCCAGCATAACGACGGTCATGCTCGTCACAGGTAGCCATGCCGAGAGCAACAACTCACGATTGACCACAGCAATTTCCAGCAGCATACGCGGGAACATGATGGTCTCGGCCAGCAGGATGGCAGCGCAAATTACCGGCACACGCGTCCCTTTCTGGGCCAGTTTGGAGAGATTGATCGTGGCCGCGGTGGAGGAAACCAGTCCGCCAAGAAAACCGGTAATCAATAACCCCTTATGGGCACCGACGATCTTGATGGCCACATAACCGGCAAACGAGATCCCGGCAATCAATACCACCATCCACCATATCTGATAAGGATTGATTGCCTGCCAGGGGCCGTAACCCTGATTGGGTAATAACGGAAGAATAACCACCCAGATCAGGGCCAGCTTTAAAATGGCACTCAGTTCGTCATAATCGATCAACCGCAACCAGCCATGCAGCAGCGACTTGAGACTTAAAATAATCGCCGTCACGATCGCCCCGGCCACGGCAACATGCATTTCACCACTGACAGACAGGGCGCCCAGGGCGAAGGCAATCAATGCGGCAACGATCGTGGTAACACCAAAATCACCACTTTGTTTGACTGCCAGAATATGGCCAACGATCAACAGCGCCGTCAGCGCGACAAATGCCAGACTGATCAAGACCAGTCCCTGTCCCTGGGTTTCTGCCAGCAACGCCCACAAGCCACCCAGCAGTCCAATCAAGCCAAACGTGCGTAAACCGGCAACCCGGCTACCTTCCTCGCTTTCGCGTCCTTTCCAGCCCCGTTCCAGGCCAATGATCAAACCGATGGCAATGGCGATACCCAGTTGCAGGAAAATGTCTGTCATGATGATATTGATAAGTTTGCAGAATCGATCATGCTTACATAGTGCAGTGTGAAGCTTGCTGCCGCAAGCGGCCGGCGGGAATTTTAGTGCTGTTGTTCATGGAAATAAAAAACCGGGCGATTGCCCGGTTCTGGTGGGAGGGGTTATTCGTGGATGACTTCCGGCCAGAAGGTTTTTTCCGGCTCCTTGGCAGCCAGTTCCGCCGCTTTCTTTTTCGCTTCGCCGTAGGTCAGCTCTTCATCAAAGTGACCGCGCTCGAATTTGGTCTTGTATTTCCAGCCAATGCGAAAACCACTGGCATCATCCGGCCGGTTCAGTGGATCGGCTTTGGGTTTATAGGTACCTGTTGCCATAATTGACCTCCTTGCACTTACTTGAGTGTAGAACTTGGTTATACACTATTATAAGGATTCGCGCGCTGGTTTCCAGGGGGTGCAGGCTGACCAAGGTTGTGCAAAAATGCGCCATTTCTGTCTAAAACCCCTTTTGTTTCAGTTATTTACACTCGACCTTCGAAGCCGCTAGAATAGCGGTATGGATTTGATCGACACCCATTGCCACCTCGATGATCCCGTTTTCGATGCCGATCGGGAGCAGGTACTCGCCCGTTGTCGCCAGAACGGCGTGCGACGGATTGTGGTGCCCGGTGTGACGGCCGACAGCTGGTCCCGGCTCCTGGCGCTTTGCGAGGCCGACGCCGGTCTCTATCCGGCACTGGGCATGCACCCCATGTATCTCGAGGCGCACAAACCGGAACATCTGGATCAACTGGCCAGCTTGTTGGAGGAAAACCGGCCCGTTGCCATCGGCGAGATTGGACTGGACTATTATATAGATAACCCGGACCAACGGAATCAGGAGTCGTTGTTGCGTGCCCAGCTGGACTTTGCCCGGCATACCGACCTGCCGGTGTTGTTGCATTGTCGCAAAGCCCATGACCGGATCCTCAAGGCCCTGCGTGAAATACCGGTCCGTGGCGGTATCGCCCATGCCTTCAACGGTAGTCTGCAGCAGGCACATCAGTATATTGAACTGGGTTTCAAGCTGGGCTTCGGCGGCATGCTGACCTACGAACGTTCGAACAAACTGCGCAAACTGGCCCGCGAGCTGCCACTCGAGGCTATCGTCCTGGAGACCGACGCCCCGGACATGACTGTCGCCTCCCATCGCGGCGAGCGCAACAGTCCCGAATACCTGCCCGAATGCCTGGCGGTATTGGCCGAAGTGCGCAACGCCGATCCGAACGAGGTGGCGCGGCAAACCACTGCCAATGCCGAAGTGTTGTTCGGATTACACTGAACCATGACTCACGACGACTATGATGAACGCTTCGGCGGCCTGCGCCGGCTTTATGGCGAGAGCGCCTATTGCCTGTTACCGCAACTGCATATGGTCGTCGTCGGTCTGGGTGGCGTCGGTTCCTGGAGTGCGGAAGCACTGGCCCGCACCGGCATCGGTCATATTACACTCATCGATTACGATACCGTGGCCAAAAGCAATATCAATCGCCAGCTTGTAGGATTAAGCGAAACGCTGGACGAAAAAAAATCAAGTGTGATGCGAACGCGCATCCATAACATCAATCCGGCTTGTCAAATCAACGTGATTGACGATTTTATCAACAGCGCCAACCTGGCCGATTACCTGTCGCCGGATCATGGCTATGATTATGTGATTGATGCCATCGACAGCATCCAGTTCAAAACCGAAATGATCGCCCATTGTCGACGTAACAAGCTGCCCATTATTACCACTGGCGGTGCCGGTGGCGTCACTGACCCCACGCTGATTCATGTCGCCGATTTGAGTAAAACCTATAACGATGCGCTGGCCGCCAGAGTACGCAACAACCTGCGTAGCCGTCACGGATTCAGTAAAAACCCGCAGCGCCGTTTCGGAGTGGAGTGTGTCTTCTCCTCGCAACACAAGCTTTATCCCAAAGACGATGGCAGCGTAAGCCATCAAAAACCCGGAATACATGGCGTCAATCTCGACTGTCGCTTCGGCTACGGCTCGAGTGTGACCGTCACCGCAAGTTTCGGCATGATTGCCGCCTCGCGTGCCATCAACAAGGCACTGCACAAACATCAACGTAAAGCGCAAGAGACCGGGTATGACTGATATCATTCTGTGCACCCTCAATGCCCGCTATTTTCACAGTTCGCTGGGATTGCGCTATTTGTACGCCAATCTCGGTAATCTGCAATCGAATGCCCGGATTCGGGAGTTCATCATCAATCAGCGACCCATCGAGATTGCCGAGCAGCTGTTGGCGGATAATCCGAAGATCATCGGCCTGGGCATTTATATCTGGAATATCGAGCAAAGCCGGGAGCTGATTGCTATTCTGCGTCGCGTGCGCCCCGAGCTCATCATTATTGTTGGCGGGCCGGAAGTCAGTTATGAACAGACGACCCTGCCGTTTTATGATGAGGTGGATCATATTGTCAGTGGCCAGGGGGATCTGGCTTTTGCCAGCCTTTGCAAGCGGTTACTGGATGGCGAAGCGGTTGAGGAGAAGATCGTGCAGCCGGCACCGTTCAAGCTGGCGGATCTGGCCTTCCCCTACCCCTGTTATACCGACGAGGATATCCGCAACCGTTTCATCTATGTCGAGGCCTCGCGAGGCTGCCCTTTCAAGTGCGAATTCTGTCTCTCGGCGCTGGATAAAACCGCCTGGCCTTTCGATCTGGAGCAATTTCTCAGCCACATGGAAACGCTTTATCAACGCGGTGCCCGGCATTTCAAATTTATCGATCGCACCTTCAACCTCAAGGTGGCCAGCAGCCTGAAGATCATGGAATTCTTCCTGGAACGGATCAACAACGGGCTGTTTTTGCACTTTGAACTGATTCCGGATCATCTTCCCGATCAGCTAAAAAACATGATTCAGCAATTCCCGCCCGGGACACTGCAGTTTGAAATCGGTATTCAGAGTTTCAACCCCGACGTACAGGAACGTATCAGCCGTCGCCAGGATGATGACAAGGCCGAGGCGAATATCCGCTTTCTGCGTGAGAAAACCCATGCGCATCTGCATACAGATCTGATCATGGGCCTGCCCGGCGAAGATGTGGCGAGCATCGCCCGGGGCTTTGATCGACTGATCGAACTGAATCCGCATGAAATTCAGATCGGTATCCTCAAGCGGCTGCGCGGCGCACCGATTATACGCCATATTGACGAATACCAACTGCGCTTTAATCCCGCCCCGCCGTATAATATTCTCAGCACCCGCGACATCGACTTTGCCACGATGCAAAGGTTGAGCCGGTTTGCCCGTTACTGGGACATGATTGGCAATTCGGGACGCTTTAACCGGACCCGCTCGTTGCTGCTTGACGAGACCCCTTTCGACCGCTTTCTCCAACTGTCGGACTGGCTCTACGCCACCACCGGGCAGACCCACAAGATCGCCCTGCCCCGACTGTTTCGCCTGATCTACCAGGGCGCGAGCGAACTCTTCGGGCTCGACGAACAGCAACTGTATAACGCCATGTACGCGGATTACACCACCTGCGGCATGAAAGGCGAACCCGAATTCGACACCAATCTGAACCTGAATGCAGGTTCACGAAAAACCGGCCTGTCAGCCAGACAGGCACGTCATCATTAGTACTAAGTACTAAGTACTTAGTACTCGGAACTTGATATAGATGGGACGTTATCGACCTCCACAACCGAAACCTTCACCGTACATCACCCGTGAAGGTTACGATCAATTGCAAACTGAGTTGCGTTCTCTGTGGGTCCGCCGCGCAGAAGTGACCCAGGCACTCGCGGCGGCAGCCGCCGAAGGCGATCGTTCGGAAAATGCCGAATATATTTATCGCAAGAAGGAGTTACGCGAGATCGATCGGCGCATCCGTTATTTGCAAAAACGGCTGCCGGAGCTGACCATTGCCCCCGATGCTCCCTCCAATCCGCAGCAGGTGTTTTTCGGCGCCCGGGTGATGCTGGAGAGCGACAACGGACAGACGGTAGAATACCGCATCGTCGGACCCGACGAGCTGGCACCGGATCAGGGCGATATCAGTGTCGACTCGCCGCTGGCGCGGGCCCTGTTGAAAAAGCAAGTCGATGATGAAGTTACAGTTGAAACACCGGGTGGCCAGGTAACCTATTATATCAACGCCGTTCACTACACGCCAAAGCAGAATTGATATGCAACCGATCGTGCGCGCCCGACATCTGCAAAAGCATTTTGCCGAATTTACGGCAGTGAAGGATGTCAGTTTCGATATTCCGCGAGGCAAATGCTTCGGCTTTCTCGGCCCTAACGGCGCCGGCAAAACCACGACCCTGCGCATCCTGCTTGGCCTGTCGCCTTCCTCCGGCGGTGAACTGACGCTTTTCGATCTGGATATCCGTTCACATGCCCGGGATATTCGCCGCCGGATTGGTGTGGTACCACAGCAGGACAACCTCGATCCCGATTTCACCGTGCGGGAGAATCTGCAGATTTACGCCAGCTACTTTGATATTCCGGCAGGCGAGGTCAAAAGCCGGATCAGTTACCTGCTGGAGTTCGCCGCACTGAGCGAACGCGCCGATGCCAGAACCGATCACCTGTCCGGTGGCATGAAGCGGCGTCTGACCATCGCCCGGGCCCTGATCAACAATCCGGAACTGGTGGTACTTGACGAGCCGATCACCGGGCTGGATCCCCAGGCACGGCATGTCATCTGGGCCAAGCTGGACGAACTACGCGACCGGGGCACAACCCTGATCCTGACGACTCATTATATGGAAGAAGCCGAGCGACTCTGTGATGAACTGGTTATCATGGATCATGGCGAAATTCTGGATCAGGGCACTCCGGCCGCACTGATCCGGCGACATGTTGAACCGGAAGTGATCGAAATTCGCGGCGAGCTGTCCGACCGTCATGCAATCGAGCAACTCTGCCGGGTCGAACACATCGGCCGTTCACACTATTGTTATACCCACAACCCGCGCCCGCTGCTGGATCATCTCCAGAATCAACAAGAGCTGGTCTTCCTGCACCGCCCGGCGGGTCTGGAAGATGTCTTTCTCAAGCTGACCGGCCGGGAATTGCGCGATACATGAGCGGCATGAACTGGCAATTACCCCTGATCCGCCGCGGCAGCCTGACCATCTGGCGCCGCAACATCCTGGTCTGGCGCAAGTTGATTGGCCCGGCAATCGTGATGAACTTTGGCGAACCGGCACTCTATCTGCTTGGGCTGGGTTTCGGGCTCGGATTTTTCATCGGTGAGATGGCAAACATGCCCTATCTGACCTTTCTTGCTTCGGGCATCATCGCCTCCACCGCCATGACCACCGCCTCCTTTGAAGGGATGTATTCGGTCTATACCCGCATGGTGCCGCAGAATACCTATGAGGCGATTCTGACCACGCCGCTGGATATCGACGATATCCTGGCCGGCGAAATGCTCTGGTGCGGTACCAAGAGTGTGTTCAGCGGCATCGCCATTTTACTGGTCGCGGCCCTGCTGGGCGCGGTGCATAGCTGGCATGCCCTGTGGACCATTCCGGTCGTCTTTCTGACCGGCCTTTGCTTTGCCGGACCGGCCATTATTATGAGCGCCCTCTCCCCCGGCTATGACTTTTTCAATTATTACTTCGTGCTGGCTGTCACACCGATGTTTATTATGTGTGGCGTCTTCTATCCTATCTCGACCCTGCCCGAGGTGATGCAGTCAATTGTCTATATTCTGCCGTTGACCCACGCGGTTGAACTGACCCGGCCGCTGATCGCCGGCAACCCGGTGGAAAATCCGTTACTTCACCTGGGTGTTCTGGCGGTCTATACCCTCATCGGTTATTATTTCGCCGTGGTACTGACTCGCAAGCGGCTTATTGTCTGAGACTTCGATGGTTGAATTAATCCGACACATTCCCACCAATGTCATCACCGGCTTTCTCGGAGTCGGCAAGACCACGGCGATCCTGCATCTGCTTGAACACAAACCGCACGGTGAACGCTGGGCCGTGCTGGTCAACGAATTCGGTCAGATCGGCATCGATGGACAGATACTGCAACAGGAAGGAGTTGCCATCAAGGAACTGCCCGGTGGCTGCATGTGTTGCGCCGCCGGCGTCTCGGTTCAGGTCGGTATCAATACCCTGCTGGCCAATGCCCGACCGGATCGGCTGTTGATCGAGCCGACCGGGATCGGCCATCCTAAACAGATCATCAAGCAACTGACCCGGCCGCCCTTCGATCAAACGCTCGATATGCGTGCCTGCATCACCCTGATCGATCCGCGCCATCTCGATAATCCTCGTTATCGCGAGAACGAATACTACCAGGAGCAGCTCGATATCGCCGATGTACTGGTAGCCAACAAGGTGGACCAGTGTGATGACAATGATGTGGCGACGTTCGCCCAACTGGTGGAAGCACGCCAGCCGCGTGCCAGTGGTCAGGTTTCACAGGGACAACTGGAACTCGCCTGGCTGGATTTGCCGCATGCCGGACAGCAGGATACCGTCAGCCGCTCGTTCCTGCAGGCCAATGCAACGCCCGAAACCGGCATGGAAACCGAGCCCGTTAAACTTGACACGGGAGAATCCTGGCGGCGGCTGGAGAATCACAGCGGAGAGTTTTCCAGTTGTGGCTGGTTGTTTGCCGATCAGCTGCGCTTCGATTATCAAAAGATAGACAGCCTGCTTGCAGCCATGAGCGCAGAGCGCATCAAGGCCTCGCTAAGAACGGATCAGGGAAACTATCTGTTCAACAGCATCGAGGGTGACTTGAGTATTAGCGCCAGGGAGACAGCACCGGAAAACCGCCTCGAAATCATTATGCTGGGCGATCCGGACTGGGACAAAATCGAAGACGCAGTGCTATCCTGCCTGATTTGAAAAGCCTTACCACCAAGACACGAAGACACGAAGAAAATAATTATAAGTTCAGAAAATCCTGAGCAGGTACTTCGATGCTCGTACACGTCAGATTTTTTTAACGTTATTATTTTTGTTTTCTTGGTGTCTTCGTGTCTTGGTGGTGAATATCTTTATGTTTTCACCCGAGATGGCGATTTCGAATATCGTCCAGCAATCCGCGCGAGGCCGCTTCCACCATATCGAAGACCCGGTCAAAGCCCTTCGCACCGCCGTAATAGGGATCCGGCACCTCGGACTCGTTCAGATGAGGCGCAAAGTCGAGAAACATGTGCAGTTTCTCGCGCTGTTCGGGCGGACAGATACGTGCCAGGTTGTGATAGTTCTCTTCGTCCATCGCCAGCACATAATCGAACTTGTCGAAATCGTTGGCCAGCGCCTTGCGTCCGCGCAGATCACTGAGATCGATGCCGCGGCTGCGGGCAGTCTCCTGGGCACGCGGATCCGGGGGCGCCCCGACGTGATAGGCATGAGTACCGGCCGAATCGGTCACAATCTGTCCATCCAGCCCTTCCTCACGCAACAGATGGCGAAACACCCCCTCCGCGGTTGGCGACCGGCAGATATTCCCCAGACAGACAAATAAAACCTGTACTTTTTTCATCTAATTTTCAATCACCTATAGAACCTGCTCGAATTTTATCAGATTCTGCGGCAATTTTGTCAGGACTGTTCACGGCCTGAAATCAGACCTACCGGTTTAAAATCGGGCCAATCCACCCTATATTGTGTTTACACCATGCAAAGCAACCGAGCATTCACCATGCAAGACACCGTCCCCACCCGCTACTGGCACAAACTCGACGACGGCCGTATCCAGTGCGACCTCTGCCCGCGTTATTGCAAGCTGCACGAGGGCCAGCGCGGACTGTGTTTTGTGCGCCAGAATATCAATGACCAGATCATGCTGACCACCTATGGACGCTCCAGCGGTTATTGCATCGATCCGATCGAGAAAAAACCGCTGAATCATTTTCTGCCCGGCACGCCGGTGCTCTCCTTTGGTACCGCCGGCTGTAATCTGGCCTGCAAGTTCTGTCAGAACTGGGATATCAGCAAATCCCGCGAGATCGACACCCTTGCCGACGAGGCCTCGCCGGAATTGATCGCCAGCGCCGCGGAGCAGCTTGGCTGTCGCAGTGTCGCCTATACCTATAACGACCCGGTCATTTTCCATGAATATGCGATTGATGTGGCCAAGGCCTGTCATGAGAAAGGCATCAAGTCGGTCGCCGTGACCGCCGGTTACGTGACTCCGGAGCCACGCAAGGAATTTTATCAATACATGGATGCGGCCAATGTGGACCTGAAAGCCTTCACGGAAAATTTTTATTACAAACTGACAGGCGGACACCTGGATCCCGTGCTGGATACGATTAAATATCTCAAGCATGAAACCGATGTCTGGCTGGAACTCACGACCTTGCTGATTCCCGACAAAAACGACTCGGACAAGGAAATCGAATCCATGAGCCAGTGGATTCTCGACGAACTGGGCCCGGACGTCCCGCTGCACTTCAGTGCGTTTCATCCCGATTTCAAGATGCAGGACATACCACCGACACCGGCCGCCACACTCACACGCGCGCGCAATATCGCCATGCAACAGGGCCTGCGCTATGTTTACACCGGCAATGTCCACGACGAATCCGGGGGCAGCACCTATTGTCATAACTGTGGTAACAAGCTGATTGGCCGGGACTGGTATGTGCTGGGTGACTGGAACCTGACACCGGATGGCAAGTGCAACGAATGTGGAACAGAATGTGCCGGCGTCTTTGAGGCTCAGCCCGGCCACTGGGGCGCAAAACGTCAGCCCGTACGCCTCAGGGATTTTGCGGCATGAACGCGCCTCTTCTGGGCAGCCCGAACACACAGTGTATTGCGCGATGAGCGAGATTGAGATCAGCCTGCAACAACTGCGCGGCATGATAGGTTTACGTGTTGTGCATAACGGGGTTGTGTGCCAGGTCATCGAAGTGCTGGAAGACGGCCCTTCGATCGTGTTGCAAAATCACGGCCCCGCCAGGCCTGTTCAGTCCAATCAGCATGGCGAAGGGAGTCGACGAACGCCTGAAACCTTTACCATTCCTGTTCTGACCCCTGACAAGCAGGAGATACACCCCCAGTATCTGGCACTCGAACTTACCTGAAGAGGCCGGGATTCCACGTACCATTATCCAGTCGCAATTCTGCCCGGCTTATAATACTCTCGCAGAGACGCAGAGCGCGCCGAGAATGAGAGATACCAGGTTTCCTTGCGACGTAGCGTCTCTGCGAGAGATAAGTTTTTCTTCTTCTGCACACCGAAGAAAAAAGTATCACCACCGAAATGCCAATTTCCAACGAAATAAGCTGCAGCGGCATAGTCTGGTTTATGTCTCGCCGCCAAAGGCGGTCGATTTACCAGTGTTTAATTAAACTTCTTCTTCAGGGTTGAGCTGCCGAGCTTCGTCTTCGAGCATCACGGGAATTTCATCCCGAATCGGATAGGCCAGCCGATCCGCCTTGCAAATCAACTCCTGTGTTTCCTTGTTATACACCAGCGGTCCCTTGCAGATTGGACAGGCCAGGATATCAAGTAGTTTTTTGTCCACGTTTGGCCTCCAGTATATTCAGCAAATGATAATCAAATTTTTTGCCAATCCGTGCCTGAATGGGCACGTACCAGGCAGTTTCCAGTCCCAGGCGCTCGCATTTGACCGCATCTTTTTCGGTCATAAGAATGGGTAAGGTCTCGTCAAATTCGAAGTCAGAACGGACAAACGCATAGTGATCCGGATAGGTGTGTTCAATCACCTCCATGCCTTCATTCCGTAACATATTAAAAAACCGTTGCGGGTTGCCAACACCCGCGATGGCATGAACACGCTGTCCGGCGAACTGCTGCATCGTCGCGCTGCGGGTATTGTCATGGACATGAATCCACTCACGACCGGCATACTCCATCGGGTATTCATCCCCGACCGGAATACCGTTGCTGACGATCAGATCCGCTTCGTCGAGCCGGGACACCGGCTCACGCAGAGGCCCGGCAGGCAAACACCAGCCATTGCCAAAACGGCGCATGCCGTCGACCACCACAACTTCAACTTCCCTTTCCAGGGCATAATGCTGCAGTCCATCATCACTGACGACAATATCGCAATCATGATGTGCCAGCAACGCATTGACTGCCTCGACCCGGTTTGGGCCAACCGCCATGGGACAACCGGTTCGACGGGCAATGATCACCGGTTCATCCCCAACCATGACCGGATCCGCATCGGGACGAACCTGCTGTGGCCAGGAGCTGGCCTTACCCCCATAGCCCCGACTGATAATACCGGGATTAAAGCCGGCTTGTTTCAGGATATTGACCACGGCAATCACCAGCGGGGTTTTGCCCGTGCCACCGGTGGTGATATTGCCGACCACAATAACCGGCACGGGAACCCGTGTACGTGAGAATATCCGCTTGCGATAGGCATAACGTCGCAGCCAGACCAGAAAACAGAACAGACCTGTTAATGGCAGTAATGCCACGGCAGTCACCGAGCGATTTTCCCATAGTTTTTGCAGATGTTGTTGCAACACGTCGTGCGTTTCCGTTAATCAGGTATTCGCGCCAAGCTGCAGATCATGCAGTCCCGCATAATGACCGCCTTTGGCAATTAATTCCTCGTGCCGGCCGACTTCGACAACTCGTCCGGCCTCGAGCACAACAATCTTGTCAACTTTCTCGATGGTTGACAGTCGATGCGCAATCACCAGCGTGGTGCGTTCTTTCATTAATTCTTCAATTGCCTGCTGGATGTAACGCTCCGACTCGGTATCCAGGGCAGAAGTGGCTTCGTCCAGAATCAGAATGGGCGCATTTTTGAGAATTGCCCGTGCGATGGCCAGGCGTTGACGCTGCCCACCGGATAACAACACGCCATTTTCTCCTACTATCGTATCAAAACCCGCCGGCAGCCGTTCGATAAAATCCAGTGCATAAGCCGCCCTGGCCGCCTCCCGAATTGTCGTTATATCGACCGAGTCCTGCGCACCATAGGCTATATTATGGGCAATCGTGTCGTTAAACAGGGTTACGTGCTGGCTGACCAGGGCAATCTGACTGCGCAGGCTCGGCAATCTGATCTCCCGGATATCGATATCGTCGATCAACACGCGTCCCCGGGTGACCTCGTAGAAACGCGGCAACAGGCTGACCAGCGTGGACTTACCCGCGCCGGAGCGCCCCACAAAGGCAACACTTTCGCCTGGCTCGATGGTCAGGTTGATATCCTGCAGCACCGTCTCGCTTTCCTGGTCGCCATACCCGAAGGTCACGCCATCATAGTAAACCTTGCCGGTCACCTGTTTCAGCTCACGTGTCCCGCTATCGGGTTCGGGCTCGGTATCAACGAAGGTAAATACACTGTAGGCGGCGGCAATACCCCGTTGTAATTGGGCATTGATGCTGGTCAGGCGCTTGGCGTGTTGCAGCAAAAGAATCATCGCCAGCATAAAGGACATAAACTTGCCGACAGTCATTTCGTCGAGAAAACCGGGCTTGGTCGCGATGTAAACGATACCGGCGAAGGCGGTAACCACGATCTGCTGGATTAATGGTGAACTGATCGCATTGGTCGCGACCAGTTTGAGATGCTGGCGCCGGTTATACCTATTGACTTGCTCAAACCGCCCGGATTCATACTCCTGTCCGCCGAAAATCTTGATTTCACGATTGGCTTCAATCGCCTCTTCGGTGACATCGGAAACATCGCCCATCGAGCGCTGGATACGATAACTGAGCTTGCGAAAGCGCCGACTGACTGCCACCACCGCGATCGCGACAACGGGTATTACCAGCAACAGTATCAGAGTCAGGGTAACGCTCAGATACATCATCAGGCCCAGCAGGACCAGTATAGTCAGCGTATCGCGAATCAGCGATGTTACGACCTTGGAACTGGCTTCGGCCAATTGTTCGATGTCATAGACCATTTTGGATAACAATCCGCCCGAGGAGGTTGTATCGTAATAGCTGATGGGCAGGGAGAGCAGTTTGTCGAAGACCAGACTGCGCAGGTTGCGGATGACACTGCGGGCGATCCAGGCCATACCGTATTCGGAGAGAAAGCTGCCGACCGTGCGCGCGGCAAATACGATGATCATCAAAATCGGGACCCACTTGATCGTCGCGGGATCCTTGTCGACAAAACTGCCGTCAACCATCGGTTCAATCAGCTTGGCGAAAGCCCCTTCGGTCAGGGAAAAGATCACCATGCCCAGCACGGCAACCAGAAAGACCTTCCAGTAGGGAAATGCGTATTTTAAAAGACGACGATATATGACAAACCCATCGGTATTGTCATCGGATGATGAGCGCATCAGCGGCTACTTCCCGGGTTCCTGTCGCGTGGCGAAAGTCAGGTTAACCATACCCACCTGGCGCGCCGCGTCCATAGCCCGTATCACGGCCTGATGAGGTGTGTTTTTGTCCGCACTGATAATCAGCTTCGGATCCTCGTGATCGGCGCGCGTCTCGCGCAAGGCGGTTTTCAGTGTTGCCAGTTGTTTATCACGAATGCGTTTTTCATTAATAAAATACTGGCCCTCGCCATCGATCGTGATTTCAATGGTAAAACGCTCTTCCTGGCTTTTTTCACCCGCCGCTTCGGGCAGTTCGATGTTAATCTCGGATTCTTTTTCAAACGTCGTGGAAACCATGAAAAAGATCAGCAGCAGGAACACCACATCGATCAGTGGCGTCAGATTAAGTTCCGGATCCTTGTTACGATCGTGACGTAACATCATGTGACGTTATCCCGACCGGTTTCCCGCTCGCCATGCATGACATCCACGATTTTCATCGCTTCTTCTTCCATCTTCAGCACCAGCGCATCGACCTTGCCGCGAAAATAGCGATAGAAAATCAGACTGGGAATCGCCACTGACAAACCGGCCGCGGTGGTAATCAACGCTTCGGAAATCCCGCCCGCGAGAACCGAGGGATTACCGACACCCTGGGTCGTAATCGCGGCGAAGACCTTGATCATGCCAATGACGGTGCCCAGTAAGCCGAGCAAGGGCGTAATCGAGGCGATGGTACCGAGTGTATTGAGATACCGTTCCAGTTCCAGGATAACCTGGCGTCCCGTTTCCTCGATACTTTCTTTCATAATGTCACGCGGATGCTGGCGATTGACCAGCCCCGCAGCCAGAATCCGGCCCAGTGGCGAGCTACGCGACAGTGACTGAATATGGGTTTCGTCCAGTGACTGACTTTTGTACCACTGCCAGATCTGGGCAACCAGATAGGCCGGGGCGATCCGTTTTTGCTGCAGCGCCCAGAACCGTTCGCCAATAATGGCCAGGGCAATAACCGAACACAACAGAATCGGCAGCATCAGCCAGCCG
Organism: uncultured Thiohalophilus sp.; assembly: GCA_964405505.1. Taxonomy (GTDB): domain Bacteria; phylum Pseudomonadota; class Gammaproteobacteria; order UBA6429; family Thiohalophilaceae; genus Thiohalophilus. The sequence continues at coordinate 6,044 of CAYOOC010000008.1, read as the reverse complement.
CCCGCCTGAATCATCTCAAACACGTCACACGCCCTTTTGAAAACAAATCGAAGGAGACAGAAAAACTGCGGCTAACTTTAACAAAGACCGGCCCCCCCTGAAAGTGCGGGTTCACAGAATCATCAATCCACCCGCACAACACGGCTGTGCCAGTAACGGCGTTTCGCTTGCCGGTAACTGAACTGTTGACGTACCCCGCCCGGTTCACCAAGCACAAAGCGCAGAGCGCCCTGTTCATCCACCCGGTACTGTCTGGCCCCCGAGTCGGTATAGCGGGCCATCACCGCCGGGCGAGGAAACCGGTAGCGATTGCGATAACCGACCGGATACAGCACATAATCGGGATTGACCGCGGCCACAAAGGCCGGCGTCGAGGAAGTCAGACTGCCATGATGGGGCGCCACCAGGATATCGGCGGCCAGATTGGCTCGTTGCCGGCGTAACAGGGCCCGTTCACCGGCCTGTTCAACATCGCCGCTGAGCAACGCCACCTGCCCTGCGGCCTCGATCCGCAGCACACAGGAGGCGTCATTCCCCCCCATTCGGCCTGATCCCGGGGCCAGAAACTGAAAACTCACCCCGTCCCAGTGCCATTGCTGGCCGGCCTGGCAGGGCCGATGCCCTGTCCCGGGGATCTGCGCCGGCACACTGGTCGACAGCCTGCCAACCGGCAACGCCTGACGCACCGAGGCCAGCCCGCCGATATGATCGTTATCACCATGACTGATCACCAGATGGTCGATCCCGGAGTAACCGCTGTGCCGGACATAAGGCACCACCACCGCCGCCCCGGTATCAAAGCTGGTGCTGTAGCGGGCGCCGGTATCGAAGATCAGCAGGCGTGAGCGGGTCTGTACCGCCGCCGCCAGCCCCTGCCCCACATCCAGCAATGTCAGCCAGGCCTGTCCCGGCGGCGGCCGGGCTCCACTGCCAAGCAGCAGCGGCAGACAGAGCACCGGCGCCAGATAACGGCCCGGCATACCGCGCGGGGCCAGTAACAGCAGCAATCCCGCGCCCAGCAGGAGCAATGCGCCGGCACTGCCGCTTCCCGTCTGCCAGTGCGAAAACGGCCAGGCCGCCATATTGCCCAGTACCGCGAGCAGGCCCTCAAGCAGTCCCTCCAGGCCCGCCAACAGTACGCTACCTGCGGCGGGAAATGTGAACACCGCCAGGGTGCCGAGCAGCGCCAGTGGCACGATCAGCAGACTGACCAGGGGAATCGCCAGCAGGTTGGCCAGCGGCGCAACCAGCGAGACCTGCTGAAACCAGGCTATTAATAATGGTGCCAGCCCCAACGTAATCCAGCCCTGGATGCGCAGCCATTGATGTACCCGGGAACGGGGACGCGCCCCGCCCAGAGCATAGAGAATCAGCGCCACCGCCGCAAAGGACAACCAGAAACCGGCCGAGAGCACCGCCAGCGGGTCCAGCAACAGCACCAGCAACGCCGCCCAGGCCAGGGTTCGGCCCGGCGCCAGGGGGCGCATGCGCCACATGGCCAGCATCACCACCGCCAGCATCACCAGGGCCCGCTGGGTCGGGATGGCAAAGCCGGCCATGGCTGCATACACCACGGCGGCCAGGGTCGCCAGCAGCGCCGCGGCCCGCGGGGCCGGCAGCCAGAGTAATACCCGTTCGCCCCCCAGTCGCCACAGATGCCGGGTGATCCAGAACACCAGCGCGGCCAGCAGCCCGATATGCATGCCGGAAATAGCCAGCAGATGCGCCGTGCCGGTCACCCGCAATACCTCCCAGGTGGTCTGATCGACATCGCGCCGGTCCCCCACGCTCAGGGCACGAAACAGCCCGCCGGCCTGCCCCGGCAGTTGTTGCTGTAATTCTCCGCTTAAATGCTGGCGCCAGCGGTCCAGCCAGTAACGCCAGGGGATCGAGGGCGCCGCCAGTGGTCGGTTGTCATAACGCACATAACCGGTGGCGCGAATGCGCTGGGCAAACAGCCAGCGTTCGTAATCGAAGCTGCCGGGATTGCGGAATCCCCATGGCCGCTTGAGACGCACCTGCAAACGCCACATCTGGCCGGCCTGCAGTTCGGGCCGTTGCTGGCCATACCAGTTCAAACGCACCCGTGCCGGCCACGGCTGCCGTTGCCCCTCGACAATATAGTGCTCGACATCAAACAGAAAACGGGTTCGTCGATCCCGTGATTCGGGCAGGCCGGCGACATGCCCAACCAGGATCAGATCCTGTCCCTCAAGTTCCGGCGGCAGGCTGATGCTTAAAATGGTGTGTGCGCTCCACAGGCACCAGAGAAAGCCGCTGACCAGCCAGCCGATCAATCGCCAGGGAAACGCTAACCAGAGGGCGGCCGGGATCGACGCGCCCAGCAGGAAAATCCAGCCGCTGTGCGGCAAGCTGGAAAATAATTGCAGGCAGAGAATCCCTGCCAGAAATGCTATCGTCCCTGATCGCATAAAAAGTTATGGCTTGTAATACAATTATTGGATAATAGCCCGGCTGACAACGTCCCTGAATCGCCAGACATGCCTCGCAAGTTTATAAGAAAATATATGCCGGATCACGACAAGATCCGCAACCATGTCCAGCTCAACCGCATCTTCGGGACACTGCTGCACGATCCCAACCTGCTGCACCTGAACCGCCGTTCGGTCTCCAGTGCCTTTGCGGTGGGCCTGTTCATGGCTTTTGTTCCGGTCCCCTTCCAGATGCTGCTGGCAGCGGCCGCCGCCATCATCGTGCGCTGTAATCTGGCTATTGCAGCGGCGCTGGTGTGGGTCACCAACCCGGTGACCATGGGGCCGATCTTTTTCTTCTGCTACAAGGTCGGTACCTGGTTTCTGGGCACGCCGATCCGCGAGGTGCAGTTCGCCCCCTCCTGGGAATGGTTCAGTAGCGAGCTGGGGATAATCTGGCAGCCGTTGTTACTCGGCTGTTTTGTTGTCGGCGTGATCAGCGCGGCGCTGGGATACGGGCTGGTGCGACTGCTCTGGCGCCTGCACCTGCTCAGCCATATTCGTAACCGGCAACTGCAGTTTGCGCTGCGGCGGCGGAACAACCACAAGGATCGCTGAAGCCGGATCAGCCTGGAAATAACATTAAATATACATTAACTAAATAATGTAACTTATTGTTTATTCAGTACTAAACACCCCGTCCGTGAGATGCAACACGCGGTCCATGCGTTTGGCGAAGGCCGGGTCGTGAGTGACCACCACGAAACTGGTGCCCAGCGCCGTGTTCAGTTCCAGCATGCGCTGATAGACCTGCTCGGCCGTCTGGCTGTCGAGATTGCCGGTGGGCTCATCCGCCAGAATGCACTTGGGGCGGGTGACCAGGGCCCGGGCGATGGCCGCCCGCTG